>DASQOS010000131.1:0-3383 GCA_035644375.1 Rhizobacter sp. | reverse complement strand
ACGAAGCGATGCAGGAGTTCGTCAACCCGCTGGCCGACCTGGGCGAGAAGGTGGTCAAGCTCACGACCGAGCTGGGCATGAAGGCTTTCGGCAATCCCGATGAGGTAGGCGCTGCTGCGGTCGACTATCTGCGGGTGTGCGGGCACCTCGTGTTCGCCTACTTCTGGGCGCGCATGGCCAAGGTGGCATTGGCCAAGCTGGACAGCGGCGACCCGTTCTACAAGGCCAAGCTCGCCACGGCGCGTTTCTATTTCGCCAAGTTGCTGCCGGAAACCGCCACGCTGATCCGCACCGCGCGGGCCGGGTTGCCATCGCTGATGGAAATGGACGAAGCCTTGTTCTAAGCTGCGTTGTCCATCACAACAATCAAGGAGATGCGATGAAGCGATTGCTGCTGGCGCTGGCCGCCACGCTGGCCATGGGTTCTGCCGTGGCCCAGTCGTCACCTGTCGGTCTGTGGAAGTCGGTGGATGACGAGACCAAGAAAGAGAAGTCGCTGGTGCGCATCAGCGAAGCCGACGGCGCGCTGGTGGGCAAGATCGAGAAACTGCTCGATCCCGCCAGCAAACCCGACGCGATTTGCGACAAGTGCGATGACGACCGCAAGGACAAACCCATTCTCGGCATGACCATCATCCGGGGCGTGAACAAGACGCCCGATGACGATGGGGCCTGGAAAGGCGGCACCGTGCTCGACCCGAACAAGGGCAAGGTCTACAAGCTGCGCTTGAAGCTCGCCGACGAAGGCAAGAAGCTCGAGGTGCGTGGCTACATCGGAACGCCCTTGATCGGCCGCACTCAAACCTGGTCGCGTGTGGAGTGATGGGCCCCCCAGTCGCTTCGCTCCTGCCCCCAAGGGGCGCCAACCATCGGGCCGGGAGACCCGTCCCTTGGTCGTTGCTTGATGGTGGCATCGCTTCGCTCTGCCAGGACGTAAGACCTGGCTGTTGCAGCACACAACATTTCTCGAGGAGTTACCCATGAGTCGATTCAATGTCCGCAAGGTCGCCGTGCTGGGTGCCGGCGTGATGGGTGCGCAGATTGCCGCGCACCTGGTCAACGTTCGCGTGCCGGTGGTGCTGTTCGATCTGCCGGCCAAAGACGGTCCGAAGAATGGCATCATCACCAAGGCGGTGGACGGGCTCAAAAAGATCAGTCCTGCACCGCTGGGCGTGGCCGAAGATGCCGCGCTGATCCAGCAGGCCAACTACGAAGAGCACAGCGAACTGCTGCGCGGGTGCGATCTGGTGATCGAGGCGATTGCCGAGCGCATGGACTGGAAGCTCGACCTGTACACCAAGATTGCGCCGTTCATCGCGCCGCACGCGATCGTCGCCAGCAACACCTCGGGCCTGTCGATCACCCAGCTCAGCGAGGTGCTGCCGGCCGACCTGCGGCCGCGCTTTTGCGGCATTCACTTCTTCAACCCGCCGCGCTACATGGCGCTGGTGGAACTGATCCCCACGCCGACCACGCAGCCCGAGATCCTCGACCAGCTTGAGAGCTTCGTCACCACGGCGCTCGGCAAGGGCGTGATCCGCGCCAAGGACACGCCCAACTTCATCGCCAACCGCGTCGGCATTGCCGGCATGCTGGCGACCATCAAGGAATCGCAGTCCTTCGGGCTGAGCTACGACGTGGTCGACGACCTGACCGGCAAGAAGCTCGGGCGCGCCAGCTCGGGCACCTTCCGCACCGCCGATGTCGTGGGTCTGGACACGATGGCGCATGTCATCAAGACGCTGCAAGACAACCTGCAGGCCGACCCGTTCTACACCAGCTACGCCACGCCGCCGGTGGTGGCCGGCTTGATCGAGAAGGGCGCGCTGGGCCAGAAGAGCGGTGCCGGCTTCTTCAAGAAGGTCGGCAAAGACATCCTGCGGCTGGATCCTGCCAAGGGCGACTATGTGCCCGCCGGCGGCAAGGCCGACGAAATCGTCGCCCGCATCTTGAAGAAACCGCCCGCCGAGCGCCTCAAGCTGCTGCGCGAATCGACCAACCCGCAGGCGCAGTTCTTGTGGGCCATCCTGCGCGACGCGTTCCACTACGCGGCGGTTCACCTCGGCGACATCGCCGACTCGGCGCGCGATGTCGACTTCGCGATGCGCTGGGGTTTCGGCATGACGCAGGGGCCGTTCGAGCTGTGGCAGCAAGCCGGCTGGAAGCAGGTGGCCGACTGGGTCAAGGCCGACATCGATGCCGGCAAGGCACTCAGCAACGCGCCCTTGCCCGGCTGGGTGTTCGATGGCCCGGTCGCTGAGGCCCAAGGCGTGCACACGCCGGCCGGATCCTGGAGTCCGGCGACCAAGACCTTCATTCCGCGCCGCGATCTGCCGGTCTACAAACGCCAGCACTTCCCCGAAGACGTGTTCGGCTCCGGTGCGCAGCCGGCGCTGAAGTCGGGCACCGAGGAATTCAAGAACGACGAGATGCGGGTCTGGACGCTGGACGGCGAGGTGCTGATCGCCAGCATCACCGCCAAGCTGCACCTGATCAGCCCGCTGGTGACGGAAGGCCTGATCAAAGCCGTCGACATCGCCGAGGCCAAGTACAAGGGCCTGGTGATCTGGTCGCCTGACGATGTGTTCTCGGCCGGCGCCAACCTCGAAGCGCTGATGCCGGTGTTCATGAAGAGCGGCGCCAAGGGCATCGCGCCCGAAGAAAAGAAACTGCAAGACACGATGCTGCGCATTCGTTATGCGCAGGTGCCGGTGGTCTCGGCCATTCGCGGTCTGGCGCTGGGTGGCGGTTGCGAACTGGCGGTGTACTCGGCACGCCGCGTCGCGGCGATGGAGAGCTACATCGGCCTGGTGGAAGTGGGCGTCGGTCTGATCCCCGGCGGCGGTGGCCTGGCCTACATCGCACGCCGTGCGGCCGAGATGGCTTCGGCCGGCAATGCGGGGGCAGACATCTTCGCCTTCCTCAAAGACGGCTTCACCAATGCAGCCATGGCCAAGGTTGGCACCAGCGCCATCGAAAGCCGCAAGCTCGGCTACCTGATCGAGGGCGACGTGATCGTGCCGAACAAGGATGAATTGCTGTTCGTCGCGACCCAGCAGGCCCGCGCGATGTTCGACAGCGGTTACCGACCGCCGCTGCGCAGCCCGTTCCCGGCAGCCGGCCGTTCGGCCATCGCCACCATCAAGGTTCAGCTGGCCAACATGCGCGATGGCGGGTTCATCAGCGCGCA
This sequence comes from Rhizobacter sp., assembly GCA_035644375.1. GTDB lineage: Bacteria > Pseudomonadota > Gammaproteobacteria > Burkholderiales > Burkholderiaceae_C > Rhizobacter. Next base: position 193 of record DASQOS010000131.1, on the reverse strand, counting down.
CGACTTTCACATCGCGTCGCTGATCGCCGATGTGGTGTGCGGCGGCGAGGTCGAGGCCGGTTCGCCTATCAACGAGGAGTACCTGATGGCGCTGGAGCGCAAACACTTCTGCGGCTTGCTGGAGAACCCGAAGACACAGGAACGCATCATGGGCATGCTGCAAACCGGCAAACCCGTGAGGAATTGACCCACC
>DASQOS010000130.1:0-5449 GCA_035644375.1 Rhizobacter sp. | reverse complement strand
GGCCGTCGGGCGAGCTGCGCGTGGTGCGTGCCCGCGCATTGATGGTCACCGGTCACGCCGGCCAGACGACCCGGGTCGTCGGCGTCAACTGGGACATCACCGAAGCCCAAGCGACCGAGGCGCGAATGAAGGAGCTGCTGGCGCTGCAAACCGCCATCCTCAGCAGTGCCGCGGTGAGCATCATCGCCACCGACCTGGATGGCACCATCCTCAGCTTCAACCGCGCCGCCCAGCAGATGCTGGGCTACAGCGCCGACGAGATGATCGGTCACCAAACCATGGCCATCCTTCACAAGCCCGCCGAAGTGGCCGCCCGCGCCGACATCTTGAGCACGGCGCTCGGCCGCTCCGTGGCGCCCGGCTTCGAGGTTTTCGTCGCCAAGCCGCGCCAGGGCGAAACCGAGCTGCAGGAGTGGACCTATATCCGCAAGGACGGCAGCGGCTTGCCGGTGCTGTTGTCGGTGACCGGCATCTTCAACGACGGCGGCAGGCTGATTGGTTTTCTAGGGATCGCCTCGGACATCACGGACCAGAAGGCCAAGGAGCGCGTGATCGCCGGTGCGCTGGCCGAAAAGGAAGTCCTCCTCAGGGAGATTCATCACCGTGTCAAGAACAACCTGCAGGTGATATCGAGCCTGCTCCAGTTGCAGGCGGGCTGCGTCGAGGACGACGTGGCACGCAAGGTCTTCGAAGAGAGCCAGGGCCGCATCAAATCCATGGCCCTGGTTCACGAAAAACTCTACCTGTCCAACGATTTGTCCCACATCGATTTCGGCGCCTATGTTCGCGACCTGGTCGCAGGACTGATCGAGTCGCACGGCGGGAGAACGGCAGGAGTCGTGATCGAAGTTCAGGCTGCATCCGTGCCGCTGGATGTCGACCGGGCGATTCCATGCGGGCTGATCGTCAATGAGCTGGTGTCCAACTGCTTCAAGCATGGTTTCCCGAACGCACGTGCAGGGCGCATCGACGTGATTCTTTCGGGTGGCGGCAGCGCGTCGTCCATTCAACTCATCGTGCGGGATGACGGCGTCGGGTGGCCGGCAGATTTCAATCCGGCCCAAACCTCATCGCTGGGGTTGCGGCTGGTGCACATTCTGGCCAGACAGATCCAGGGCAGCTTGCATCTGCAAAACGACAGCGGCATCAGTTGCACGCTGATTCTGGATTCGGGACATCATCGTGGACATGAGGGCACCTGACATGGATCAAGCGAAGCGTCTGTTGATCGTTGAAGATGAAGGCATCATTGCCGCCGACCTTGCCGCTCGTCTCGAACGCCTGGCGTACGCCGTCGTCGGCACCGCCGCCTCGGCCGACGAGGCGGTGGCCGCCGCCACGTCGCTTCGGCCCGATCTGGTGCTGATGGACATCGTGCTGCAGGGTCCGCAGACCGGCATAGCCGCGGCCAAGCGCATCAGGGATGTGCTCGACATCCCGGTCGTCTTCGTCACCTCGCATGCCGATGCAACCACCGTACGCAGCGCGTTGGGCGCGGCACCGTTCGGTTACGTGCTCAAGCCGTTCAATGAGCGAGAACTGCAGGCCGTGATCGAGATTGGGCTGTACCGTCATCAGACCGAAAACAAGCTGCACAAGATGGAACGCTGGCTGGCGACCACACTGTCCAGCATCGGCGACGCCGTCATCGCGACAGACACCACCGGTTGCATCACGCTCATCAATCCGGTTGCGCAACGCCTGACGGGTTATGGCGAAGGCCGGGCAATAGGCCAGCCCTTGCACGCTGTGTTCCATGTGGTCGACACAACGACTCGGGTACAGCTGACCGGTCTGGTCGAAAGAGCGCTGGTCGAGGGCCTGACCATCGGCGTCGACGAACCGGTGGCACTGCTGCCCCTCGATGGGCCCGAGATTCCCATCGACGACAGCATTGCCCCCATTCGGGACGAATCGGGAGGCTCGATCGGTGTCGTCGTCGTATTCCGCGACGCCAGTGTCCGAATCGCGGCCCAGCAGGCCATGCAGGCCATGCAGGATTCACTTGAACAGCGGGTGGTCGAACGCACCGAACAGCTGGCATCGGCAAACCGCACGCTGACATCCTTTGCGGCATCGGTGTCTCACGATCTGCGCGCGCCGCTGCGTGCGGTCGATGGCCTGAGCTCGGTGCTGCAAAAGCGCTACGCCCACGTGCTGGACGCCGAAGGCGCACGCTTCCTCGGCATGCTGAAGGCAAAGAGCCGACAGATGGAACAAATGATCCAGGGTTACCTTGACTTGTTCCGCTTGCGCCAAGACCCCTTGAGCAGGCACGAGGTCGACATGAATCTGCTGGTCGCCAACGTGGTCGCAGAATTGCAGTCTCAGAATCCGCGCGCACGGTACATCGAGGTGGACCCCTTGCCGACCGTGGTGGGCGACGCCGCCTTGGTGCGGCAGGTGTGGGTCAACCTGCTGACGAACGCACTCAAGTTCACCTCGACACGCGAACGCCCTGAAATCCACGTCAGCGCGTCGGTTGACGCTGGCGCCCAGCTTGCGCGGTTTCAAGTGAGCGACAACGGAGTCGGCTTCAACATGGCGCACGCCGCCAAGCTTTTCGGCCTGTTTCAGCGCTTGCATTCCGAGCGCGAATTCGAAGGCTACGGCATCGGCCTGGCCATCGTTCGGGCAGTCGTGGAGCGTCACGGCGGCAAGGTGCAGGCGCTGGGCGTGCCAGACCGCGGTGCCACATTGTCGTTTTCGTTGCCCACGGCCCGGTGAGATCCGAGGACAGCGCAGTCAACACGGCATGAACCCAGTGTCCTGAGGGAAGTTCGTTGATGAAGCCTGGCTGAAGCGCCGAGTCAATTCACGATGGCGAAAGGCGGGCCTCTGCCCGCGCTGGTCGAGGCCGGCCACAGCAGGCGTTCCGCCTCGTCGGCAGGCATGGGCCGGGCCAGCAGATAGCCCTGCACGTCGTCGCATCCCATGGCTCGCAAGGTCGCCAGCTGGGCCTCGGTTTCCACGCCTTCGGCCGTGATCTGGACATTCAATCGGTGGCCCATGTCGATGATGGCGCCGGCAATGGCCGCATCACCGACATCGGTGGCGATTTCGCAGACGAAGATGCGGTCGATCTTGCACCGGCCCACCGGGAGCCGCCGCAGCGATGCCAGGCTGGAATAGCCGGTGCCGAAATCATCGATGGCAAGCGCGACACCCATTTTGTCGAGGGCCACCAGCGCGGGAACGCACACACTCTCTTGCTGCAGCGTCGATTCGGTCAGCTCGAGTTCGAGCCGGTCTGCCGTGATACCCGCGTCGGCGAGCGCCTGGGCGACCAGTTCCGGAAAAAGACCCGGTCTGAGTTGGCGCACCGAGATGTTGACCGCCACCCGGGGGCAGGCCAGCCCGAGATCCAGCCAGGCGCGGATTTGCCTGCACACGGTATTCAGGACATGCAGGCCCACCTCGACGATCAGTCCGCTCTCCTCGGCCGCCGGAATGATTTCGTCCGCGCCCAGCAGGCTGCGTTGCGGATGCTGCCAGCGCACCAAGGCTTCAAGGCCCACCAGGCTCATGTCCGCAAGCGTCACCTGCGGCTGGTAGTGCACCCGCAGCTCGCCCGCCGCCAAGCCGCGTCGCAAGTCTTGTTCGGTGGCGACGAGGCGCGAGAGCTTTTCGGTCATCTCCGGCGCATAGAAGGCGGGACGGTGGCGACCGTTTTCTTTGGCGGCATACATCGCCGTATCGGCCGCCCGCACGAGCTTGTCACGGTCATCGGCGTCGTTGGGGAACAGGCTGATGCCCAGACTGGCAGCCGGCCTGACTTCGCTGCCGAACAGCATCAGCGGTTCACTGACACCTTGCAGAAGCTTCGCGGCAACACCTGCAATGGCCGTGTCGCTATCGATGTTTTCGAGAATGAGGATGAACTCGTCGCCGCCCAGCCGGGCCACCGTGTCTTCGGCGCGAAGGACGCCCTTCAGGCGAGCGGCCACGATACAAAGCAGCTCATCGCCGGCCGAGTGGCCCAGCGTGTCGTTGATGCGTTTGAAGTGGTCGAGGTCCAACATCATCACGGCGGTTCGCCACCGGTGCCGCTTGGCACGGCTGATGGCTTGGTCCAGCCGGTCAATCGCCAGCAGGCGGTTCGGCAGGCCGGTCAGCGGGTCGTGATGCGCCAGGTGAAGCAATTGATGTTCCGCCCGGCGCAATGCGCCGATGTCGGAGAACATGCCCACCACCTGGGCTTCACTCCCGGCGTGGCTGGGCACGCTGGTCAAGTTCAGCCAAACCGGGAAATCGCTGCCGCCCTGGCGCCGGCCCATCAGTTCTCCCTGCCAGTGCCCATGAAGGCGCAGCTCGGCCGACAACTCCAGCGTTGCCTGGCCAGCCGCGGCATACAACAGCCAGTCGTCGATGCGCTTGCCGATCACATCCGCAGCAGAGCATCCGGTGGTGACGTAGAAGGCCTCGTTCACAGCAACCAGCCGAAGCTGCGTGTCCGCGATGAAAATCGCCTCTTTGGCCGAACTGAACACCGTCGCCGCCTGCCGCAATGCGGCTTCGCCCTGTCGCTGTACAGAGATGTCCTGCGCAACCCCGACCAGCCGGGGCGGCACGCCGGGTCGAACGTAGCTTCTGGCCTGCAGGCGCAGCCAGGGCTGGGTCCCGTCGCCGCGCAATGCGCGGAAGTCAATCGACATCAGGCCACTGCGGTCCACTGCTTCGGCGAGCGCTTTGCGAACCGCAGCGCGGTCTTCGGGCACAACGCGGTCCAGCAAACTCGTCCAGCTGCCGTCGAAGGTCTGCGCATCCAGTTCAAAAATGTGGTCGGTGAGCCCTTGTCGCCGCAAGCGCCCGGAGTCGGCATCAAGTTCCCAGCTGCCCATCTCGGCGGCATTGAGCGCCAGCTGCAAGCGTTCTTCGTCGTCTGCGAGCGCAGTGTCCGAGCGGAACCTTTCGAGGGCCATTTGTATGGTGGCATGCAGCTCTCGCTCGGAAAACGGCTTGAGCAGGTATCCGTAAGGGCCGGTGTCGCGCGCCCGCTTCAAGGTGGCATCTTCGGAGTAAGCCGTGAGATAGATCACGGGCGTGCGGTGCTGGCGGGACAGCAGCGCGGCCGTGGCTATCCCATCGCCGCCCGCCCCGAGATTGATGTCCATCAGCACCAGGTCGGGACGTTCGGACTCCGACAGGCTCAGCGCCGCGGCGCTGGTGCCGGCCACGCCAACGACCTGGTACCCAAGGCGGACGAGCGTGCGCTCCAGGTTCAGCGCGATGATGCTCTCGTCTTCGACGACCAAAATGCGGTCCATCGTGAATGATCCTTGCGGTGCGGCCGGCGACGTCGATTGGGCTGATTCGCTCGCGTGGTTTAGCTCCCCATCGGCAATATCGGCCATCGTCGAACACAGTTGAGCCGGTGCTGGCCTGTGTTCTGTGTTGCGCAAGACATGTCGCCTCAAAGACCGAGAGACAATCGGATGCAGCCGCGCCG
>DASQOS010000129.1:0-3205 GCA_035644375.1 Rhizobacter sp. | reverse complement strand
AAGGTTGAAGCCATCGTGATGAACGCATCGGGCTGCGGCGTCACGGTCAAGGAATACGTGCACTCGCTGGCGCACGACCCGGCCTATGCCGACAAGGCGCGGCGCGTCAGCGAACTCACGCGCGACCTGAGCGAGCTGCTGCCCGAGCTGGTGCCGCGGCTCGCCAACAAGCTGCGCAAGCCGCGCGAACGCGCGCTGGTGTTTCACCCGCCGTGCACGCTGCAGCACGGCCAGCAGTTGCGCGGCGGCGTCGAGACGCACCTCAACACGCTGGGCTTCGAGGTCTCACTCGCGCCTTCTGAAAACCACCTGTGCTGCGGCTCGGCCGGAACCTACTCGGTGCTGCAACCCGAACTGGCCTGCCAGCTGCGCGACCGCAAGCTCGCGCAGCTCGGCGCCACCAAACACGGGGTGATCGTGTCGGCCAACATCGGCTGCATTCAACATCTGCAGACCGGCACCACGACGCCGGTGCGGCATTGGATCGAGGTGCTGGACGACGCGCTGCAGAGCTCGCCGAACCCAGCCTGAACCGGAGCTCGCCGATCAGGACGCGTGCCCTTGCGCCGCCAGCGGCTCGGGCCGGGTGCGCAAGGCCCAGGCCACGCCGGCGATCAGCAGCGCGATGCCCGCCAAGGTTTGCGGCTGCGGCCATGCGTGGCGCAGCCAGAAGGCGTAACTCAGCGCGGCCAGCGTTTCGAACACGATCAACTGGCCCCCGAGTGACGGCGGCAGGCGCTGGCTGGCCTCGTTCCAGCACACCGTGCCCAGCCATGACGCGAACAGGCCGATCGCAAAAATCAGCAGCAAGAAGTCGGCCGCGCGCGGCCCGAACGGCATAGGGAACGGGTCGCCGCTGGCCATGTTCCAAACACCCACCAATGCGTAGCCCGTCAGCGCCAGCGGCAAGGTCGCCAGCCCTTGCGCGGTGGCCCAGCTGCGCGGGTTGCGCTCGGGGTGGGCACGCAGCCACTCGGCATTGCGGATCGGGTACCAGGTCCAGCACGCGACCGCGCCGACCGCCAGCAGCGCACCCAGGCCATAGCGGCCCAGATCGGCCGCGCTGTTCTGCCGCAACTGCGTGATCTCCACATGGTTGACCAGCGCCAGGCCAGCGCCAATGAGACCGAGCGACGGCAGCATGCGCGGCCACGACAGTTTGGCTTCACCGCCATCGCGCAGGTTGGCGCTGATCGCGATCACCACCGGCAGCGTGCCGATGATCATCGTCGGCAGCGGCGCGCCGGCACGCTGGATGCTGCTGGCCAAAAACAGGTAGTACAGAACATTGCCGATGGCCGAAAGCTTGAGCGCCTCGACCCAATCGGCACGTGTCAGTTCGCGCAGACGCGCCCGGTCCAGCCAGCCCAGCGGCAGCGCGATCAGGCCGAACGCGAGGTAGCGGCCGAACGATTGCAAGGTGGCGGGGTACTCGGGCAGCAGCAGCGGCCCGACGAAGACCAGGCCCCACATCAGGCCCGCGGCCAGGGCGAACAGCAATCCGGTGCTCATGCCGCAGTGTCGGTCAACCGCGTGGGCCGGGTTGGGTACGCAATTGCGCCCGCCCTACCGCGGAGCCACCCCGTCGTTCGCCAATTGCGGCAGGTACTCGTCGACCAGCGTCTTGACCAACTCGGCCTGCAATTGGTCTCTGCGGCGTTTCTTGCTGTCCCTGTCCGGCAACCCAGACATCCAGGTTTTGAATTTGGCAAAAGCCAACGGGTGCAGTGTGTGCATCCGCGCCATGCTGCCGTTGGTCGCCACGATGACGGCCGAGTACGCAGGCGAATCGAGCAGGACATGCGCGTTGGTGGCCGGCACGGCGTAGAAGTCATCGAGGTCATCGCTGAGCCGCGCTGGCCGCGGGTCGCCTGCGATGGGCATGCGCTTCAGGATGTCCACCTCGAAGCCGTCCTTGTTGACGGCTGTTTCCTTCCGGCCATCGCGTCTGCGAAACGTCGGGTCGACTTTTTTCAGGACGTTCATCAGCGAGGTGTCCACCTTGGCGAGCTGCGTCGCAAAGTGAACACGCTTGCGCACGTCCCACAGCAAGTCGATGTCGCGTGTCGCCAATGCTTCAGCGTCGAAGCGGACGCCTGCCGCCGCCTCATAGGCATAAAGAGCGTGGGTACCGACGATGCGAAAGTGTTCGACCAGGCCGGCTTCGGCAAGGCGGTTGATGATGTCGACGACCAAGGGGTCGACCCGGCCCACGCGCAGGGCACGGTTCAAGCGGCGGTTCGTCTCGACCGCTTTTTTCAGGCCGGACAGGCGCGCTTCGGCTTCTTCTTTTCGCTGTTTGAAGCGCGCATGGATTTCTGCCGTTTCGGTCGAACGCGCCCCCAGGCTTTTTTCGCCACCCGATGCAGACGTGCGCACGAGGTAGTCGGCACCCGGGTTTGAGGCCGAGCCCTTGTGCCAGTACATGCCACCACGAACTTGCGCCGCTTCGCGCAGCGCTTCCTCGTAGGCTTCGAACGATGCGGCGGCGTCAATGTACTGACGGGTGACGTTGGGAGCGAGCTCAAGCATTCGCAGTGCCGGTTCGGTAAATAATCGAGTTTTTATAATTTATACCGAAAACACTTATAAAACAATAAGTTGTGATATTTGTTGTTGCCATGTACCGGCTCTGCCGAACCCCTGTGTGGTCGGCACGCACATGGACGCTGCGGGCCTGGGACCCCAACACGGGTTTGACGCCGTTCGGACACAGTCGCGTGGCATTCTGCGCGCCATGGATGAAATCATGGGGCTCTTTCCGACACCCTTCATGCGCGTGCCGGGGGCGCTTGAACCGAGGCTGGTGAAAGGCTTGATCGAGCACTTCGCGTCATTGGCCTCGCGCAACAACAGCTCGTCGACAAACTTGTCGCACACCGAAATGCTGCAGCCCGGCGACAGCCCGCTGCTGGTCGAAACCGCCGCGCTGCTCACGCCCAAACTGGTCGACTTCGGCGCGCTGCTGTTCGGCGAGCGCATCGGCTGGTCGGTGAAGGAAATGTGGGTCAACGTGCTGGACACCGGCGGCCGGCAGGCGATGCACAACCACGCCAACAGCTTCGTCTCGGGCGTGGTGTACCTCACGCCCACGCACCCGGATTCGCAAACCGTCTTCATGAAATCGCCCGGCGGGCACGACTTCGCCTTCAAGAACGACCACGCCAAGATGACACCGAGCGCCTTCAGCGCCGACAAGTGGGTC
>DASQOS010000128.1:0-2280 GCA_035644375.1 Rhizobacter sp. | reverse complement strand
GGTTGAGGTCATGTCCGGCGTTGATGCCCAAGCCTTCGCGCAATGCCGCCTGGGCAGTGGCTGTGAAACCCGCCAGCACGCCGTTTGCGTTGGGTGTGCCGTGCGCGCGCGCATAGGTTTCGGTGTACAGCTCGACGCGGTCGGCCCCGACCTGCCGAACGATACGCATGGCTTCGGGTAGCGGGTCCATGAACAGGCTGACACGCACGCCCAGCGCCTTGGCCTCGGCAATCAGCGGTGCCAGCCGTTCGGCGTCTTCGGGCAGGCGCCAGCCATGGTCCGACGTGGCCTGGGCTTCGCTGTCCGGCACAAACGTGCATTGCTGAGGGGGCCGGCCTCCGCGCGCCAGATCGCGCACGAAGTTCATCAGGTTTTGAAACGGGTTGCCTTCAATGTTGAACTCGATCTGCGGCCATGGCTTGAGCAACAACGCCAGGTCATGCACATCGTGGGCGCGAATGTGCCGCTCGTCCGGCCGTGGATGCACGGTGATGCCTTGGGCGCCGGCCTCCATCGCGATGACGGCAGCGCGTGTCACGCTCGGCACGCCGAGCTGCCGCGTATTGCGCAGCAAAGCCACCTTGTTCAGGTTCACCGACAGCGCCGTGAAGCCGCGCTGCGAATCGAAACCCGTGGTGAGAAGAGGATTCATCGTTCAGCGTTCCAGGGTCTGCACATCGAGCATGACCTGCCGGGTGCGCAACACATTTGACCCGAGATGATAGTGAAGCAAGCCACGCAGCAGGCCCCTGATGGCCGGCAAGTTGCGTGCACAGGCTTGTTGCAGTGCCGGCAGGCTGCCGTGAACGAGCGCAGCTTGAAGACCGACCAGAATGTCGCCGGTCACGGTGCCTTCACCCGCCCGCATGGCGCCCACTCCGGCCTCGGCCAGTAGCGTGTAGTCGACGTCCTCGCGCACGGGCTCGAGTGTCAGGGTGACCCGGCTCAAATCGGGCAGCACGCCGATGTGCATGAGCAAGCTGAGTTCGAATGCACGCAATGCCGACTGAACTGCGGCTTCTTCAGAAGCGCCAAGCAAAGGCAAAGTCTGCGCGTACGCGTCAAACAGCTCGACATGTGGATCGTGCCGCGCGAGCAGCTTCATCAGCAGTTCGTTCAGGTAGAACCCGCTGAACAGCGCCGCACCGGTGAGCATGGCGGCACCGCCAGCCCACTCGGCGGCACGCAGGGTCTGGATGTCGCCGGCCGGTTCGTCCGACGCCCCGGCCTTGGGCACCCGACCAAGAGACACATGGATGCGCTGGAACGGCAGCAACACCGGCCGCAGCTGCGAATAAGGCCTTTTGGCACCCTTGGCAACGACCGTCAGCCGGCCCTGTTCGCGCGTGAACAGATCGAGGATCAAACTCGACTCGCTCCAGTCGTAGCGGTGAAGCACATAAGCGGCCAACGCAGCAGAAGCGCGAGGAGCCCGGGTTGCCATGCGAGTGGTCGCGACCGGCCTATTCGTACCCGTAGCTGCGAAGGTGCTCTTCGTCGTCGGCCCAGCCTGAACGCACCTTGACCCACAGCTCCAGGAACACCTTGCAACCCATCAGGCGTTCCAGATCCTGACGCGCTTCAGAGCCGATGCGCTTGAGCCGTTCGCCTTCGTTGCCGATGACCATGCCTTTGTGCGCATCGCGCTCCACGATGATCGTGGCGGCAATGCGCCGCAGATTGCCTTCCTCTTCGTATTTATCGATCACCACGGTCGACGTGTAAGGCAATTCGTCGCCGGTCAGGCGAAACAGCTTTTCGCGGACAAGTTCGCTGGCCAGAAAGCGGTCACTGCGGTCAGTCAGCGCATCTTCATCGTAGAACCAGGACTGCTCCGGCAGATACGGCTTGACGATCTTCAGCAGGCGCTGCACGTCGGCGTCTTTCTTGGCCGTGAGTGGCACGAACTCGGCAAACGCATGGCGATCCTGCATACCTTTGAGCCAGGGCGCCAGGTCGGCGCGGCGGTGCACCGCATCCAGCTTGTTGGCGATCAGCATCACCGGCTTGTCGGCCGGCATCAGGGCCAGCACCTTGGCGTCATCCAGGCCGAAGCGACCCGCCTCGACGACGAACAGCACCACATCCACATCCGACAGAACGCCTTGCACCGTGCGGTTCAGGTTGCGGTTCAACGGAGCGTTGTGCCGGGTTTGGAAGCCTGGCGTGTCGACGAAGACAAACTGGGTTTCTTCGACCGTGCGAATGCCGGTGATGCGGTGACGTGTGGTTTGCGCCTTGTCGGAGGTGATGCTGACCTTCTGGCCGACCAGGGCGTTG
>DASQOS010000127.1:0-2189 GCA_035644375.1 Rhizobacter sp. | reverse complement strand
GCCGCACGCAACATCGGGCGCCACATGACGGAGTACAAGCTCATCGTCAACAAGAGCACCGTTCCTGTGGGCACGGCGGACAAGGTACGCGCGGCCATCGCCGAGGAGCTTGCAACACGTGATCTGAAGACGCCCTTCTCGGTGGTGTCCAACCCCGAATTCCTGAAGGAAGGCGCAGCAGTTGACGACTTCATGCGGCCCGACCGCATCATCGTTGGCGCCGATGAAGAGCATGCCGTGGCCTTGATGCGTGAGATCTATGCCCCGTTCAATCGAAGCCACGAACGCCTGATCGTGATGGACGTTCGCAGCGCCGAGCTGACCAAGTACGCCGCCAACGCCATGCTCGCGACTCGCATCAGCTTCATGAACGAACTGGCCAACCTGGCCGAAAAACTGGGGGGCGACATCGAGATGGTGCGCCAAGGGATCGGCTCCGATCCGCGGATCGGTTATCACTTTCTTTATCCCGGCTGCGGCTATGGCGGCTCCTGCTTCCCGAAGGATGTTCAGGCGCTCATCCGCACTGCGCATGAGGACGCCGGTCTGGAATTGCACGTTCTCACCGCCGTGGAACGCGCCAACGATGCGCAGAAACAGGTGCTTTCCAACAAAGTCTTTCAGCGCTTCGGCAACGATCTGAGAGGTCGCCACTTTGCTGTGTGGGGACTGGCCTTCAAGCCCAACACCGACGACATGCGTGAGGCGCCCAGTGGTTATGTCGTGCGGTCTTTGCTCGATGCCGGTGCCAAGGTCACGGCTTACGACCCGGTGGCCATGCCGGAAGCGCGCCGTGCGTTTGGCGCGTTGCCAGGGTTGAGCTACGCGGATTCGCCGATGTCTGCCCTCAAGGGAGCGGACGCACTGCTGATCGTCACCGAATGGAAAGAATTCCGCAGCCCGGACTTCGATGCCATCGTTGCCGAATTGAAGCAACCCGTGATTTTCGACGGCCGCAATATGTATTCACCAACTGCGGTGCGCAACCACGGGATAGAGTATTTCGCGATCGGGCGCTGAACCGGGTGGGGTGCCGCGTGCCGGTCAGCGCAGACGCATTGATACTGCAACCCGCGATGGCTGAATTGAATTGACCAACGACTAAGGTACATTGCGCGTTCAGTCGTTGAACGCATGATCCCGCACGATGCTTGACTCAGATTCCGGGCCCGGCTTGGGGCCAACCCACCTGGCGCTGATGCAGCTGCTGAGCGACACGCCCACATCGTCGCAACGCGAGCTTTCGAGGCGCCTGGGTTGGAGCCTGGGCAAGACACACTACCTCGTGCACGCGCTGCTGGAAAAGGGCCTGGTCAAGGCACAGAATTTCCGGCAAAGCGGCAACAAGGTGGCCTATGCCTACTTGTTGACGACGAAAGGTGCCAAGGAAAAGCTGCGGCTTACACGCAGTTTTCTGGTTCACAAGGAACGTGAGTTCGAATTGCTCCAGCGAGAAATCAAGACACTGCGCGAACAACTCGGCCTGCAAGCAAACCCATGAACAGCGACAGCAAGATCTTCGTGACAGGCCACCGCGGCATGGTCGGCTCGGCACTGGTTCGTCGGTTAAAGAAAGGCGGCCACGAGCGTATCGTCACTCGCACGCACGCAGAACTCGATTTGCTGGACCAGCGTGCGGTAGAGGCTTTTTTGGCCGACGAAAGACCCGACTACATCTTCATCGCTGCGGCCAAGGTGGGAGGCATTCAGGCCAACAACCTCTATCGTGCCGACTTTCTGTACCAGAACCTGCTGATCGAAGCCAACCTGATTCACGGCGCCCACCTCGCCGGCGTGCAACGGCTGATGTTCCTGGGCAGCAGCTGCATCTACCCACGCGACTGCCCGCAACCCATCAAGGAAGACTACCTGTTGACCGGCCCGCTGGAACCGACCAACGAGCCGTATGCATTGGCCAAGATTGCAGGTATCAAGCTGTGCGAGAGCTACAACCGCCAGCACGGTCGGCAATACGTGAGCGTGATGCCGACCAACCTGTATGGGCCCAACGACAACTACGACCTCGCTAACAGCCATGTGCTGCCCGCGCTGCTGCGCAAGGCGCACGAAGCGCGGCAACGCGGTGAAACCGAGCTGATCGTGTGGGGCAGTGGCAAGCCGATGCGCGAGTTTTTGTACGTGGACGATCTGGCTGACGCCTGCGTCCACCTGATGCAAACAGACTATGA
>DASQOS010000126.1:0-2824 GCA_035644375.1 Rhizobacter sp. | reverse complement strand
TCAGCAGATGCATCACGCCCTTGCCCGTGTCCAGCGCCCTGGCCAGCAGCGCGCGCAGCTCCGCCTCGCGCTCCGGTGCGATCACCAGGTCGCCCACCGGCAGCTCCAGCGTGTGCTCCTTGAAGCGGTCGAGCCGCGGCCACGGGTCGACACGCAAGAATTCGCCATCGACCCGCAGGTGCGTGTGACCGCGCGCCTTGGCCCATTTGGCGAGGTCGGTGTAAACACCTTTGCGGTTGACGACCAGCGGCGCGAGCAACCCGACGTGCTGGCCTTTGTAGTCGCGCAGAATCTGTGCAGCGATGCTCTCGGCGCTTTGCGGTTGCACCGGCGTGCCATCGTGAATGCAATGCTGCAGCCCGAGCTTCACGTAGAGCAGGCGCAGGAAGTGCCACACCTCGGTGGTGGTCGCCACCGTGCTTTTGCGCCCGCCGCGGCTCAGCCGCTGTTCGATCGCGACAGTCGGCGGAATGCCATACACCGCGTCGACTTCAGGCCGACCCGCGGGCTGCACGATGCTGCGCGCATAGGCATTCAGCGATTCGAGATAGCGGCGCTGGCCTTCGTTGAACAGGATGTCGAAGGCCAGCGTGCTCTTGCCCGAACCCGACACACCGGTGATGACGCTGAACTTGCCGCGCGGGATGTCGACATCCAGAGACTTCAGGTTGTGCTCGCGTGCGTTGACGATGCGGATGAACTCGTCATCGGCACGCCGCCCGTCGCGCGCCTGCTTCATCAGCATCTGCAGCGGCCGGCCGTCTTCGACCCTGTGTCCGTCGAAGCCCATCGCGCGGTCGTAGTCGGCCAGCGCACGGCCGGTGTGCGAGGTGGGATGGCGCTTCACGTCCTCCGGCGTGCCGGTGCAAACGATCCGGCCGCCGGCGTCGCCGCCTTCGGGCCCGAGGTCGATCAGCCAATCGGCGGAGCGCACCACGTCGAGGTTGTGCTCGATGACGATCAGCGAGTGACCGGCATCGAGCAGCTTGCGAAACGCGCGCATCAGCTTGGCGATGTCGTCAAAGTGCAGCCCGGTCGTGGGCTCGTCGAACATGAACAGCGTGCCCTTCTTGGCGAGAGGCTGGCGGCTTGCCGTGGCGCTCTGGGCCGATTCGGCGAGGAAACCAGCCAGCTTGAGCCGCTGCGCTTCGCCACCGCTCAATGTCGGCACCGGCTGGCCCAGCTTCACGTACTCCAGGCCCACGTCGATGATGGGTTGCAACACGCGCAGGACCTCGCGGTCGCCGGCAAACAATTGCACCGCTTCGCTGACGGTGAGCTCCAGCACATCGGCCACGCTGAGTTCGCGAACCAGGTCGCCCGGCAGCCGGCGGTCGATCTTCACGTCGAGCAACTCGGCGCGGTAGCGGCGGCCATCGCAATCGGGGCAGCGCAGGTACACGTCGCTGAGGAACTGCATCTCCACATGCTCGAAACCAGAACCGCCGCAGGTGGGACAGCGGCCGTCGCCAGCGTTGAAGCTGAACATGCTGGCGCCGTACCCCCGCTGAACAGCCAAGGGAGTTTGCGCAAACAGCTTGCGGATCTCATCAAATGCGCCGACGTAGCTCGCCGGGTTGGAGCGCGCCGTCTTGCCGATGGGAGATTGATCGACGAACACGGCCTCGCTGAGCCAGTCGGCGCCCAGCAAGTCATCGTGCTCGCCAGGCGTTTCGGTCGGCTTGCCGAAGCGGCGGGCCAGCGCCGGTGCCAGCACGTCCTGCATCAGCGTGCTCTTGCCAGAGCCGGACACGCCGGTCACGCACACCAGGTGCTGCAGCGGAAATTCGACCGTCACGGACTGAAGGTTGTGCTCGCGCGCGCCTTGCAGGATCAGCTTCGGCGAGTCAGGCGTCACGAGACGCCTGAAGCCCATGCCGACGTGCTTGCGCCCGCCGAGGTAGGCGCCGGTCAAGGTGTCGGCATGGCGAATTGCATCCGGTGTGCCGTCGAACACGATGCGGCCGCCGCGCTCTCCCGGGCCGGGGCCCATGTCGATCAACCGATCGGCTGCCAGCATCACGGCCGGATCGTGTTCAACCACCACCAGTGTGTTGCCGGCATCGCGCAAGCGGTGCATGGCCTCGACGATGCGGTTCATGTCGCGCGGGTGCAGGCCGATGCTCGGCTCGTCGAGCACGAACAAGGTGTTGACGAGCGATGTGCCCAGTGCCGTGGTGAGGTTGATGCGCTGGACCTCGCCGCCGCTGAGCGTGCGGCTCTGGCGGTCCAGCGTCAGGTAGCCCAACCCCACGTCGCACAGGTACCTGAGGCGCGTGCGGATTTCATCGAGCAGCAGCTTCAGCGCTTCGTCGAGCAGGCTGCTCGGCAAGGTGATGCCGTCGAAGAACCTGCGCACGCGCTCGATGGGCATCAGCATCAAATCGTGCATGGTCAGGCCGGGCAGCGCCTCGAGCTGGTCACGCGACCAGGCCACGCCCTGCGGCATGAAGCGCTTGGCCGGCGGCAAGACGCCGTCGGCATCGGCCTGGCTGCCCAAACGCCACAACAGCGATTCGGTCTTGAGGCGCGCCCCGCCACACGTGCCGCACGGCGTGTAGCTGCGGTATTTGGACAAGAGCACGCGGATGTGCATCTTGTAGGCTTTCGACTCCAGGTAGCCGAAGAAGCGGTTCACGCCGTACCACTGCTTGTTCCACCTGCCGGTCCAGTTGGGCGATCCGTGGATCACCCAGTCGCGCTGCGCCTGCGTCAACTGAGCCCACGCGGTATCACGCGGGATGCCGGCTTCGCCGGCGTAGCGCAGCAGGTCGTCCTGATTTTCTTGCCACGCCGGGGTCTGCAAAGTCTTGATCGCGCCGGA
>DASQOS010000125.1:0-2015 GCA_035644375.1 Rhizobacter sp. | reverse complement strand
TGGAGCTGGGCTTGCATCTGACCGTGCGCGAATACCTGCGCTGCATTCAGACCGCGGAGGCCCCTTGATCTACGGCATCGGTACCGACATCTGCGATGTGCGCCGCATCGCGGCATCACTGGCGCGCCGCGGCGAACGCTTTGCCGAAAGGGTGCTGGGACCGCAAGAAATCGAAGTCTTTCGCTTGCGGCGCAGCAAGGTCGAAGCGCGTGGTGTGAAGTACCTGGCCACGCGCTTTTCAGCCAAGGAGGCCTTTTCCAAGGCCATCGGTCTGGGCATGCGCATGCCGATGACCTGGCGTGACTGCGAGATCGTCAACGCTGCGAGCGGCAAACCCGAAATTCGTCTGCGGGGTGAACTGGCGCAGTGGTTCGAGGCCCGCCGCCTGGTCGCCCATGTCAGTGTGACCGACGAAACCGATTACGCCACCAGCTTCGTGGTGGTCGAAACCCGAGATTGAGCATGCCTGACACGAATCCCGCGGAAAGCTGGGTCCACGCCCCCGTGGTGCTGGACATTGCCGGCACCGTCCTTGATGCCGACGACCGCCGACGCTTGCAGCACCCCTTGACCGGTGGCCTGATCCTGTTTGCCCGCAACTGGGTCAATCGCGCCCAGCTGACCGAACTCACCGCCGACATCAAGGCCGCCCGACCCGACGTGCTGATTTGCGTGGACCACGAAGGTGGGCGCGTGCAGCGTTTTCGCACCGATGGCTTCACGCATTTGCCGCCCATGCGTGCCTTGGGCGACCTGTGGATGCGCGATGCGCTGACCGCCACCGATGCCGCTTCGGCGGCAGGCTACGTGCTTGGCGCAGAACTGCGGGCCTGCGGTGTCGATTTGAGCTTCACGCCGGTGCTCGATCTGGATCACGGTGGCTCCAGCGTCATCGGCGATCGCGCCTTTCACCGAGACGCGCGTGTATCGACGATGCTCGCCAAGAGCCTGATGCATGGGCTGCTGCTGGCCGGCATGGCGAACTGCGGCAAGCATTTTCCGGGGCATGGTTTCGTCAAGGCCGACAGCCACGTTGATGTGCCGGTGGACAAGCGCTCCCTGAAAGCCATCCTGAACGACGACGCCAAACCGTACGAGTGGCTGAGCACCAGCCTGAGCAGCGTGATGCCGGCACACGTGATCTACCCCCGCGTCGACCCCCAGCCTGCAGGCTTTTCGGCGCGATGGCTGAAAGACATTCTTCGTCAGCAGCTGGGTTTCACTGGTGCCATCTTCAGCGACGACCTGAGCATGGAAGGCGCCAAGGTGGCCGGGGCGCCGGTCGATGCCGCCGTGGCCGCGCTGAATGCCGGCTGCGACATGGTCTTGTTGTGCAACCAGTCACTCAACCGCGGCAGGCCGATCGACGAGTTGCTGGATGGACTGGTCGCAGCGCAGAACCAAGGCCACTGGCAGGCCGATCCGGACAGCGAAAGCCGGCGCGTTCATCTGCTGCCGCAAACCGCGCCTGTCACCTGGGACGATCTGATGCATCAAGCGGGCTACCAGCGGGCTTTGGAGCGCCTGCCCTGAATCGATGCGCCGTGCGAAATGAAAAAAGGCGCACCGAGGTGCGCCTTTTCCGCCTCACGGGTTGGCCTCAAGCCGATTCGAAGGGCAACCGAACCTGCGACAAGTCCTTGCGCGTCTCCACCAGGACCAGCGCGCCTTCGTCGATGGCCACCACCGGCTTGGGCTCGCGCGGCACGTGAACCGGCTTGGGCTCACGTGCCATGGCTTCTTGAACTGCGCGGATCTTGTCCTCATCGGAGTTGACCCATTGCAGGCCGGCGGCCTCGGCCACGGTCTGCAGTTGATCGGTCTGCAATACGAACGGCACGGCAGCGGCCGGGGCGGGTTCAGCGGGCTGCACCATGGCCACAGCGGGCACCTCCTCTGCGACCCAGGTCGACACTTCAGCCTGAGCGGCGGGCGCTTCGTGCGCCGGTTCCAGCGCGGCCTGCGGCTCGTGCACGGCATGGCGCGGGGCTTCTGCGACAAAGCGGTCAGCGACT
>DASQOS010000124.1:0-3584 GCA_035644375.1 Rhizobacter sp. | reverse complement strand
TGGCACATGCCGACCTCCATGTTGACCACCATCACGATGCCGAAGTGCACCGGGTTCACGCCCAGCTTCATGGCCACCGGGAACAAGATGGGCGCGAGGATCAACACGATCGAGGTCGGCTCCATGAAGTTGCCCGCGATCAGCATCATCACGTTGCAGGCCAGCAAGAAGCTGACGGGGCCAAGGCCCATCTCGAGCATCCAGCTGGCCAGACCTTGCGGGATGTTTTCGTTGGCGAGCACGAACGAGAACAACACCGCGTTGGTGATGATGTACAGCAGCATCGCGCTCATGTTGGCCGAGCCGAGCAGCACGCGCGGCACGTCCTTGAGCGACAAATCCTTGTAGATGAAGACCGAGACGAAGAAGGCATACACCGCGCTCATCGCAGCGGCTTCGGTCGGGGTGAACAGGCCGGTGTAGATGCCGCCCATCACGACGACGACCAGCAGCAGCCCCCACACCGACGCGCGAAACGCGCGCCAGCGCTCACCCCAGGTGGCACGGCGCAAACGCGGGTAGCCGTTCTTCCAGGCGCGGTACCAGGTAACGGCGCCCAGCACGATGGCGAGCATGATGCCCGGCACCACGCCCGCCATGAACAGCGCGCCGATCGAGGTGTTGGTCGCCACCGAATACATCACCATCACAATGGACGGCGGGATCAGGATGCCGAGCGCGCCCGAGGTGGTGATGATGCCGGCGCCGAAACGGTTGGGGAACCCGGCCTTCACCATGGCAGGCATCAGGATCGAGCCGATGGCCACCACCGTCGCCGGACTGGAGCCGGACACCGCCGCGAAGAGCGCGCAAGCCAGCACACCGGCAAGCCCCAAGCCTCCATGCCAATGCCCGACCATCGAGGTCGCGAAATTGATCATGCGGCGCGCCACACCGCCGTGCGACAGAAAGTTGCCCGCCAGGATGAAGAACGGGATGGACATGATCTCGAAGTTCTCGATGCCGGTGAACAGCTTGAGTGCCACCGACTCCAGCGGCACGTGCGTCATCGTGAAGATGAAGGTGAGCACCGTGAGGCCGAGCGAGATCGAGACCGGCATGCCGGTCAGCATCAGCACGATCAGCAGGCCGAAGAGGATGAGTGCATTCATCGCCGGGTGTCTCCAGGCTGGTTCAGGTCGCGCGGTCGCAAGCCATCGGGAAGGGTCAACGCACCGAGTTCGGCCACGGCCGCGTCTGGGTCGAGACCTTCGACATGGGCATGGTCATGGCGTGGCAGATTGCCGGTCTTCCAGAACCCATGGGCGACTTCCAGAAAGCGGAAACACATCAAGGCGGACCCGCAGGGAATGGCCAGGTAGATGATCCAGCTCGGCCATTCGAGATCGGGCGTGGTCTGATCGCTGTGCGCGATGTGCCAGACGAAGTTGCTGCCGAACGCGCAGATCACGGCGGTGAAGAGGGCGCCTGCAAACAGCCCGAACAGGATGAACTTGGCGCGCTTGGCCGGGCTCAACCGGTTGATGAGCACGTCCACGCCGACGTGAATGCCGGTGCGCACGCCGTAGGCCGCACCGAACTTGGCCATCCACACGAACATGTAGATGCACAGCTCCTGCGCCCAGCTGAAGTTCATCGCCAGCAGGCGATCCTGCAGCCACGGTATCGACAGGCCCGCCATGTAGCGGTGAATCACCGCCACGAAAATGAGCAGCGTCGCCCCCGCCATCAGGCAGGTGATCAGCCACTCCTCGAGATGGTCGAGGACCCGCAGCGGCCACGCCCGGTGGAGCATGCTCACTTGATGCCGACCGCCCGGTGAATCTCGCCGACCAATTCAGCCCCGATACGCGACCCCATCTCTTTGTGCACCGGCATCAGCCTGGCGATCCAGGCCTTGCGTTCGTCGGGCGTCAGATCGTGCAAGCTGATCTTGCCGCTGGCCCTCATGGCTGCCAGGGCGTCGTCGTTGTCCTTTTGCGAGACCTCGTTGTTGTAGTCGGTCGCGTCCTTCATGGCGCCTTCGAGCGTCTTGCGAATGTCGCCAGGAAGACCGTCCCAGAATTTCTTGTTGACGATGACGGCATAGCCGAGGTAGCCGTGGTTGGTGACCGCACCGTAGCGCTGAACCTCGTGCGTCTTCTGGGTATAGATGTTGGAGGGCGTGTTCTCGGTGCCGTCGACCACGCCGGTCTGCAGAGCCTGATAAACCTCGGAGAACGCCATGACTTGCGGAATGGCGCCGAGTGCGCGCATCTGCGCATCGAGCACCTTGGACGACTGAATCCGCAGCTTGCTGCCCTTCAAGTCTTCGGGCTTGGCAACCGGCTTGTTCAGGGTCATGACCTTGAAGCCGTTGTCCCAGTACGCCAGGCCGACGAAGCCCTTGGCCTCCAGCTTGGAAAAGAGCTTGGCGCCGATGGGTCCATCGGTCACTTTGCGCAGCGCCGCTTTGTCGGTAAACAGAAAGGGCAGGTCGAAGGCCTCGAACTCCTTGACGCCCAGCGGTCCGAATTTGGCCAGCGAGGGGGCCAGCATCTGCACCGACCCGAGCTGCAGGGCTTCGAGTTCTTCTTTGTCCTTGTACAGCTGGCTGTTCGGGTACACCTCGATCTTCACCCGGCCCTGGGTGCGCTCTTCGGTCAGTTGCTTGAATTTCTCGGCCGCCTTTCCCTTGGGGGTGTCGAGCGCGACGACATGGCTGAATTTGATGACGATGGGTGCTGCGGTCTGGGCCTGCGCTCCGATAAAAAACAAGCCGCTGACCATCGCGGCAACGGTGAGTTGGAAGTTCATCGGGTTTTTCTCCTGGGCAAATGAATTTGCCGCGTCTGCGGCGCACACCATGAGTGTCAGATGGTGTTTTCAGTTTTCCATACGCAAATGTCCTTATTCGGCAACCGTGGTTCCGCCCGTAGCGTCTGGGCGTGGGCGCCGCGCGCAACTCGACCCGAACCTCTGACTGATCCGACCAAAACAAAGGGCCAGCTTTCGCTGACCCTTGTTGTGCGTGGCGCGGCGAGCGCAGCAGCGTTACTCGGCCTTGCCGGCAGCGCCAGTGTCTTCCGCAAGCTCCGGACGGTCCACCAGTTCAACAAAGGCCATCGGTGCGTTGTCGCCCACGCGGTATCCCATCTTCAGGATGCGGGTGTAGCCACCTGGACGGGCCTTGTAACGTGGACCCAGGTCATTGAACAACTTGGCCACCACATCGCGGTCGCGTGTGCGGTCGAATGCCAGACGGCGGTTGGCCAGCGTCGATTCCTTGGCCAGTGTGATCAGGGGCTCGACAACGCGGCGCAGTTCCTTGGCCTTGGGGACCGTGGTCTTGATCGCTTCGTGCGTGATCAGCGAATTGCACATGTTGCGCAGCATCGCTTGGCGATGCTCCGACGTGCGGTTGAGTTTGCGAAGTCCGTGACGGTGACGCATGGTGCTTGTCCTTTCTTAACTAACTTATAAACCCCAGCCGTATCAGGTACTGGGGGTTGCACGATCAAATGCGCAAAGCGCATTTGTCATCCGATGACGGCCTTCAGGCCGTCTTTCCTGTCGGGCGAAGCGTTACCGCTTGTCCAGGCCCTGCGGGGGCCAGTTCTCCAGGCGCGCGCCGAGCGTGAGCC
>DASQOS010000123.1:0-3547 GCA_035644375.1 Rhizobacter sp. | reverse complement strand
CCCTTTCCCGGGGTCGGCTCGGTGACGCCGCGCGGAATGAACAAGGTGATTTCAACGCGCCGGTTCAGCGCGCGGTTGGCCACGCTGTCGTTGGGGGCCACCGGCTCGCCGTCGGCACGGCCCTCGGCGCGCACGCGCTCGGCCGCCACGCCGTCGGACACCAGAATGTCGCGCACGGTCTTGGCACGCTCTTCGGACAAATGCCAGTTCGACGGGAAGCGCACGGTGCGGATGCGCACGTTGTCGGTGTGGCCGGTCACGACCACCGCGCCCTGCACCTGGGCCAGCGCCTCGGCAATGCGTTTCATCAGCGCTTCGCGTTCGGCCGTCAGCGAGGCGCTGGCCGGTGCAAACAGGCCGTCGCCGCGGACCGTGATGACGCTGCGGTCGACCTCGTCGCGCACGGTGACCAGCTCGGCCTTGATTTCGCTGGTGAGGAACTGCGCCAGCCGCGGCTTGGCGGCCGGTTGCTTGACCGGTGGTTGCGGCGGCGTCAGGCGCAGCTCTTGGATGCGGCTGAACACCGGGTCGGACTCGCCGCTCAAGCGGAACGACAGCACCAGGTAGATGGCGAGCAGCAGCAGCGCGACCAGCGCGCCGGTGACCCACAGCGGCAGCCAGGTGAGCATCGAACGGCGTGTCGGCTTTTCGCCCTGCCAGTTTTGCGCCAGCGCGGGCGCAAAGTTGCCGCGCTCTTTTTGCAGGATTTGCGCCAGCCGTTCGCGCACCGCTTCGAGCTGCGCCTTGCCGCCGTCGATCACGCGGTAGCGGCCCTCGAAGCCCAGTGTCAGCGTGGCGTAGATCAGCTCCAGCAGGTCGCGGTTGGCGCTCGGGTTCTCGGCCAGCTTGGCCATCAGTTGAAAGACTTTTTCGCCGCCGCCGGTTTCGTTGTGGAACATCGCCAGCAGGCTGTGCCGGCCCCATTGGCCGGATGCGCCCCAGGGCATGCCGGCGGCCACTTCGTCGAGCAGCGTGCACAGGATGTAGCGCGCCGCCAGCACACGCTCGGGCGCCGTGCCCTTGGCGCGCGCGGCGGCTTCGAATTCGCGCAGGCCTTGCGCGATCGATTCGCGCAGCGCGGCCGGGTCGCTCAGGTGCGTGGTGGCGCGGACCTGCGGCACCAGTGCCAGCAAAGGGTTGGCCAAGGCCACCAGCGGGTTGAGGCCGCTCTCGCCCGGCCCGATGTCGGGTGCGACATCGGCGCCCGCGGGCCCCATGCGCGCCGCCGCCGACAAGGGCGCAGGCGCGCTCGCGCGCCCGCCCGGCGTCGGCATGATGAAAGTGCGGCCGGTTTCGATGTCGGCAAACGGATCGTCCGGAGAGGAGGTGCTCATCGCGCTTACCAGGTGCTTTCAGTCAAAGGACAAAACCAGCCGCCCGCATGTCACTTGCGGATCGCCCACAGCTCGAGCTCCAGCCCCGGAAAATCGCCCGAGATGTGCATGGCCACGCTGCCGTTTTGTTCGATCGGCTTCCACAACTCGCCGGTCTTGTCCAACTCGAAATAAAAGAAGCCGGCATGGAACGGCAGCTGGCGCGGCGCCACCGGCAGCGAACGCAGGCCGAGGCCCGGCAGCTGCAGGTTCACCAGGTCGCGGATCTTGTCGACCGGGCCGATCTTGGTTTGCGCCGGGAAGCGCTGGCGCAGCTGTTCGCCCGGCAGCTGCGCGTTGACGGCCAGCACGAAGCTGCCGCTGCGCACCAGCTCCAGGTCGTTGACGACCGCGGTGCGCACACCGTACTTGCGGTCGATCAGTTCGATTTGCAGCGCGTTTTGCTCGAGCACCGCGGTCAGCATGCGGCGCAGTTCGTCGAACACCGGCGTGAAGCAGCCGACCAGGTCGTCGTGCTTGTACGGCGGAAATTCGGGCGGCCGGCGCGTGGTGCTGGCCAGCGTGGCCAGGTCGCCGGCCAGGCGCAGGCAGTCGCGGTGCAGCTCGCGCGGGTGCGCATTCGGCGTGGCCGCATGCTGGCTGAACACCGGCTCGTTGCGGTTGAGCGTTTGCAGCATCAAAAAGTCGGCCAGCTCCGACACGCCATGGCTCAGCTGGCCCATGCGGCCGGCCAGCGCCTGCGCGCGCTGCAGGATCAGGCCATGCAGCAGCGAGGCCGTGGCCGACAACTGCGCGCTGGCTTCGATCGCGACCTGCGGCGGGATGTAGCTGCGCTCGAGCGTGATCTGCCCATCGCTGCGGCGTTCGGCCACCAACGCCACGCCGAGCAGCGCGTAGGCCTCGTTCGCTTCCTTGGCGCGCACCAGCCGCAGACGCAGCCTGCCGGTCTGGATGGTGGTGGGCTCGTCGGACGCGTCGGTGTTGTCGCGCACCTCTTCTTCGGCGACCTCGAAGCGGCTCAGGTCGCCGCTTTCTGTGGTCCCCGGCCCGGTGCCGAAGTCGACTTCGTTGAGCCCTTCGCGCTGCAGCGGCAGCGCCAGGTAGATCAGCTCGCCCTTCACGTCGGGCGACACGTTCATCGGCGGCGGCAGCGGGTCGAGCTGCGGCATGGAGAACGGCGTGCCGTCAGGCAGCAGGCCGCTGGCACGCGCGATGCCGAGCTTGCCGAGTGCCAGCAGGCCCTCGTCGAGTTCGAGTTCGGTGAAGCCCCAGGCGAAGGGCGAAATGCAGCGTGCCCGCGCGTCGACCAGGCGTTCCAGGTAACGCGTTTCCTGCTGGAAATGATGGGGCTGCAGGAACATGCCCGAGGACCAGACCACTTTGGCGCGCCAGCTCATGTTTGTGTGCCGAGTTTGAAGAGGTGAAGGGGCATGTGAATGGCGCGTGGGGCGCCGTCGGTCGATAAGTTTGCGCAGCGCTGCACGGTGATCAGGGCTTGGTGCGCCGGGCCTCGATCGCGATGTCGGTGAGGCCGATGGCCATCACGTTCTTCTTGCCGGCCGCCACCGGCACGACCACATGCCAGCGAGAACGCTCCAGCTCCCTGAACGCGGCCATCACGCCGATGAACTTGGTGTCGGGGGACAGGGGCTTGGCGATGAGCTTGGTTTCGCCGGGGCGCAACACGAACTCCTCGCGCGACACCAGGTCGGCGCCCAACACCGCCTGGTCCTTGTCGAACAGCGACACGAAATCGGCGGACTCGAACTGCGTCGACGCCTTCAGTTCGTAGACACGCACCACGATCGGCGACGGGCGTTTCTTGAAATCGGGATTGACCTGCGCGCTCGCGGCCACATTGGCCGTCAGCAGCGCCGGCCCGCTGGAACAGCCGGCCAGCAGCACACCCATCAGCAACACTCCGGCCAGCAGCGCGTCGCGCCGCGCCATGCCACGCTGGCGCGGTGTCGGTCGAGATGAGAAAAAGCTCAGGCGCATGGGGTCGGCTCGCTCAAAAACGGGGTCGCACGGGCAACAGCGGCACTGAATGCCCGGCCGTCAGCAGAATACCGGCGCTCTTTCAGCGCATGGCGTGACTAAGGTAATCAGCCGGCAGGTTGACGAAGGTCAGTTGGAACCCGCCGCAGGCCGGCATAGGCTGGGGCCTGTTCACACCCCGGATGCCAAGCCGGCCCCTTCGATGCCCTTCCCGA
>DASQOS010000122.1:0-9615 GCA_035644375.1 Rhizobacter sp. | reverse complement strand
AGCCATGGTCAGATGCCCTCCACCGTGACACCCATCGAGCGGGCGGTACCTGCGATCGTGCGAACCGCCGCATCCAGATCAGCACCGGTCAGATCCTTGATCTTGACCTTGGCGATCTCTTCAGCCTGCGCGCGCGTCAGCTTGCCGACCTTGTCGGTGTGCGGCTTGGCCGAGCCCTTGTCGAGCTTCAAGGTCTTCTTGATCAGCACCGATGCGGGCGGGCTCTTCAGCACGAAGGTGAACGACTTGTCCGCGAACGCGGTGATCACCACCGGCAGCACGAGGCCGGGTTCCATGCCCTGCGTCTGCGCGTTGAACGCCTTGCAGAACTCCATGATGTTCAGACCGCGCTGACCCAGCGCCGGACCGATCGGGGGCGACGGGTTTGCTTTGCCCGCCGGGACTTGCAGCTTGATGAAGCCGACGATTTTCTTTGCCATGATTTCTCCAGAACAGACCTGATAACAACTCAGGTCCTGAGTACAAACGCAAAGGACTGGTTACCTTTGCTCCTCGTGCCGATGTCTCGTCATCGGCAGCAACGGAGTGGCTTCAGCGGACCGAGGTCCGCCGGCCGCCACCCGGGCCTTAAACCTTCTCGACCTGCGAGAAGTCCAGTTCGACCGGCGTCGCGCGGCCGAAAATCGTCACCGACACGCGCACCTTGGACTTGTCGTAGTTGACGTCTTCCACGGCACCGTTGAAGTCGGTGAACGGGCCTTCCTTGACGCGCACCAGTTCGCCCACTTCCCACTCGACCTTGGGGCGCGGCTTCTCCACGCCCTCTTGCATCTGCAGCACGATCTTCATCACCTCGGCTTCGGAGATCGGCGATGGCCGGTTCTTCGCGCCGCCGACGAATCCGGTGACCTTGCTGGTGTGCTTCACCAGGTGCCAGGTGTCGTCGGCCATTTCCATTTCGACCAGCACATAGCCAGGGAAGAAGCGGCGCTCGGTCACGGCCTTCTTGCCGTTCTTCAGCTCGACCACTTCTTCCATCGGCACCAGAATGCGGCCGAACTTTTCCGCCATGCCGGAGCGGTCGATGCGTTCACGCAGATTCCGCTCGACAGCCTTTTCCATGCCCGAATAGGCGTGCACCACGTACCAGCGCTTGTTCGACGCCGGAGCCACGGAAATGGCTGCGGAGGCGGTCTCGTCACCGCTTGCGATTTGTTCGCTCATCAGGCTTACCTCAATGCTTCCAGCCAAGAATCAGGTCGTACAACACCCATTCCAGCGTCTTGTCGGTCAACCACAAAAACAACGCCATCACGACCACGAAGGCAAACACATAACCCGTCATCTGCATGGCTTCTTTGCGGGTCGGCCACACCACCTTGCGCACTTCGCGCGAGGAGTCACGGCCAAAGGCGATCAATTGCTTGCCCGACTCGGACGTGAAGAACAGCGCCACCGCGCCGATCAGCAACACCAGCAGCGCGATCACGCGCAGCCACAGGTCCTGCTTGCCGAGCACGTAAAACGTCGCCACCGCCGCAATGACCAAAGCCCCGGCCGCAGCCAGCTTGGCCTTGTCAGCGCTGGTAGAAACCGTTTCGATTTGCGGATTGGCCATTTCGTTCAATTACCCGTTCACTGTCGCGCATTCCATGCCGGACACACCGGCAAACCCATTCACATCCACCGCACCAAACACAGCCCATCCTTCAGCAGCAAGGCCCGCCGGACAAACCGTGCGGGCCGCTTGCTTGCCAGTTCAGGGTCACTCGATCCCGGAGCTGGCAGGGGCAGTAGGAATCGAACCTACAACCTCTGGTTTTGGAGACCAGCGCTCTGCCAATTGAGCTATACCCCTGTGGCTTGACGGTAAAAACGTTACTCCAGAATCTTAGCCACGACGCCGGCGCCGACGGTACGGCCGCCTTCACGGATGGCAAAGCGCAAGCCCTCTTCCATCGCGATCGGGTTGATCAGCTTGACCGTGATGCTCACGTTGTCGCCCGGCATCACCATCTCTTTGTCTTTGGGCAACTCCACCGCACCGGTCACGTCGGTCGTGCGGAAGTAAAACTGCGGCCGGTAGTTGTTGAAGAACGGGGTGTGGCGCCCGCCCTCTTCTTTTGATAGCACGTAGATCTCGGCCGTGAAGTGGGTGTGCGGCTTGACCGACCCGGGCTTGCACAGCACTTGGCCGCGCTGCACGTCTTCGCGCTTGGTGCCGCGCAGCAAGATGCCGACGTTGTCGCCCGCTTGACCTTGGTCGAGCAGTTTGCGGAACATCTCGACGCCGGTGCAGGTGGTCTTCTGGGTCACGGAGATACCGACGATCTCGATTTCTTCGCCGACCTTGACCACGCCGCGCTCGATCCGGCCGGTCACGACGGTGCCGCGTCCGGAGATGGAGAACACGTCTTCGACGGGCATCAGGAAGGCGCCGTCGATGGCGCGCTCGGGCGTCGGGATGTAGGTGTCGAGCGCTTCGGCCAGCTTGAGGATGGAGCCTTCGCCGAGTTCGCCTTTGTCGCCTTCGAGCGCCAGCTTGGCGCTGCCGTGCACGATGGGGGTGGCGTCGCCGGGGAAGTCGTATTTGTCGAGCAGTTCGCGCACTTCCATTTCAACGAGTTCGAGCAGCTCGGCGTCGTCGACCATGTCGCATTTGTTGAGAAACACGATGATGTAGGGCACGCCCACTTGGCGCGCCAGCAGGATGTGCTCGCGCGTTTGCGGAATCGGGCCGTCGGCGGCCGAGCACACCAAAATGGCGCCGTCCATCTGGGCCGCGCCGGTGATCATGTTCTTGACGTAGTCGGCGTGCCCGGGGCAGTCGACGTGCGCGTAGTGCCGGTTCTTGGTCTCGTATTCGACGTGTGCGGTGTTGATGGTGATGCCGCGTGCCTTTTCTTCGGGCGCCGCATCGATCTGGTCGTATGCCTTGGCTTCGCCGCCAAACAGCTTGCTCAGCACGGTCGTGATCGCCGCCGTCAGCGTCGTCTTGCCATGGTCTACGTGCCCAATCGTCCCCACGTTCACGTGCGGCTTGGTTCTCTCAAATTTGCCTTTTGCCATTTCAAAATCTCCAGATAAAGAGCATTGCCCGTGGTGTGTTTAAGGTTTCCGACGAGGTGTTTGTTCGTTCGCCACGGGCAGCGAACGCAAGCTCATCGAAGACCGGCTTTGTTGTTACTTGCCGCGGGACGTGATGATCGCGTCGGCCACGTTCTTCGGAGCTTCGCTGTAGTGCTTGAACTCCATCGTGTACGTGGCACGGCCTTGCGACATCGAACGCAGCGTCGTCGAATAGCCGAACATTTCCGACAGCGGGACTTCGGCCTTGATGACCTTGCCGCCACCGGGCATGTCGTCCATGCCCTGCACCATGCCGCGGCGTGACGACAGATCGCCCATCACGCTGCCGGCATAGTCTTCCGGCGTTTCGACTTCAACGGCCATCATCGGCTCGAGGATCACCGGGCTCGCCTTGCGGCAGCCGTCCTTGAAACCGAGCGACGCGGCCATCTTGAACGCGTTTTCGTTCGAGTCCACCTCGTGGTACGAACCGAAGGTGAGCGTCACCTTCACGTCGACCACCGGGTAGCCCGCCAGCACGCCGGCCGGCAACGAGTCTTCCACGCCCTTGCGCACTGCAGGAATGAATTCCTTCGGCACCACGCCGCCCTTGGTCGCGTCGACGAATTCGAAACCCTTGCCCGGCTCCTGCGGCTCGAGCTTCAGCACGACATGGCCGTACTGGCCCTTGCCGCCTGACTGGCGCACGAACTTGCCTTCGATGTCCGACACCGGCTTGCGGATCGTTTCGCGGTAGGCCACCTGCGGCTTGCCGACGTTGGCCTCCACGCCGAATTCGCGCTTCATGCGGTCGACGATGATTTCGAGGTGCAACTCGCCCATGCCCGAGATGATGGTCTGGCCCGACTCTTCGTCGGTCTTGACGCGGAACGACGGATCTTCCTGCGCCAGGCGACCGAGCGCGATGCCCATCTTTTCCTGGTCGGGCTTGGTCTTCGGTTCGACGGCCTGCGAGATCACCGGCTCCGGGAAGACCATCTTTTCGAGCGTGATGATGGCCGTCGGGTCGCACAGGGTTTCGCCCGTGGTGACGTCTTTCAGGCCCACGCAGGCAGCGATGTCGCCGGCCAGAATTTCCTTGATTTCTTCACGCTGGTTGGCGTGCATCTGCAGGATCCGGCCGATGCGTTCTTTCTTGCCGCGGATCGGGTTGTAGACCGAGTCGCCCGACTTCAACACGCCCGAATACACACGGACGAAGGTCAGCTGACCGACGTAGGGGTCGGTCATCAGCTTGAAAGCCAGGGCGGCGAACTTCTCGTCGTCGGCAGCGCGGCGCACGGTCGGCTTGTCGTCGTCGTCGGTGCCGGGCACCGGCGGGATGTCGATCGGCGACGGCATGAAATCGACCACGCCATCGAGCATGCGCTGCACGCCCTTGTTCTTGAACGCAGAGCCACAGAACATCGGCTGAATTTCTGCGCCGATGGTGCGCGTGCGGATGCCGAGCTTGATCTCGTCCTCGCTGAGGTCACCCTCCTCGAGGTACTTGTTCATCAGCTCTTCGGACGATTCTGCCGCTGCCTCGAGCATGTTCTCGCGCCACTTTTTTGCCTCGGCGAGCAACTCGGCCGGGATCTCGCGGTAGTCGAACTTCATGCCTTGCGAGGCTTCGTCCCAGATGATCGCCTTCATCTTGATCAGGTCGATCACGCCGGTGAAGCCTTCTTCGGCACCGATCGGAATGACGATCGGCACCGGGCTCGCGTTCAGCCGAATCTTCATCTGGTCATAGACCTTGAAGAAGTTCGCACCGGTGCGGTCCATCTTGTTGACGAACGCCAGACGCGGCACCTTGTACTTGTTGGCTTGGCGCCAAACAGTTTCGGATTGCGGCTGCACGCCGCCCACGGCGCAATACACCATGCAGGCGCCATCGAGCACACGCATCGAGCGCTCGACTTCAATCGTGAAGTCGACGTGCCCCGGGGTGTCGATGATGTTGATGCGGTGTTCGGGATAGGCGAGCTCCATGCCCTTCCAGAAACAGGTGGTCGCAGCCGACGTGATCGTGATGCCACGCTCTTGTTCCTGCTCCATCCAGTCCATCGTGGCGGCGCCATCGTGCACTTCACCGATCTTGTGGTTCACACCGGTGTAGAACAGGATGCGCTCGGTCGTGGTGGTCTTGCCAGCATCGATGTGAGCCGAGATACCAATGTTGCGGTAGCGCTCAATCGGGGTCTTGCGGGACATGGTGTCACTCCAGAAACTGAAGGCCGCTCGCCAGCCTCATGGGCCAGGCGGCAGCCGGAACAAACTCAACGACGGTTTAGAAGCGGAAGTGCGAGAACGCCTTGTTCGCTTCGGCCATGCGGTGAACTTCATCGCGCTTTTTCATCGCGCCGCCGCGGCCTTCGACGGCCTCCAGCAGTTCGTTGGCCAGGCGTTGCGCCATCGACTTCTCACCGCGCTTGCGCGCCGACTCTTTCAACCAGCGCATGGCCAATGCCACGCGGCGAACCGGACGAACTTCCACGGGAACTTGGTAGTTCGCACCGCCGACGCGGCGTGACTTCACTTCAACCATCGGCTTGATGTTGTTGAGTGCGCCGATGAACACTTCCAACGGGTCCTTGCCCGACTTCTTTTCGACCTGCTCCAGCGCGCCATAGATGATGCGCTCGGCAATGGCTTTCTTGCCCGACTCCATGATCACGTTCATGAACTTGGACAGATCGACCGAGCCGAATTTCGGATCAGGGAGGATGTCCCGTTTGGGGACTTCGCGACGACGTGGCATTTCTCTTCCTTTTGCTTCAGTTGGCTCGGGCTAACGCCTTTGCCTCGGGCACCACCAACATCTGGGGCCACCCACTTACTCGACAAGCCAGGCTTGTCGAACATTTCCCGGCCCGTGGGGCCGGGGCTTCTCTTAGCGAAAGCCTTAAGCCTTCTTCGGACGCTTCGCACCGTACTTGGAACGCGACTGCTTGCGGTCTTTCACGCCTTGCAAGTCGAGCGAACCGCGCACGATGTGGTAACGCACACCTGGCAAATCCTTCACCCGGCCGCCGCGCACCAGCACCACGCTGTGCTCTTGAAGGTTGTGTCCTTCACCGCCGATGTAGGAAATGATTTCAAACCCGTTGGTCAGACGAACCTTGGCCACTTTACGCAGCGCCGAGTTCGGCTTTTTCGGGGTCGTGGTGTACACGCGAGTGCACACACCACGGCGCTGCGGACCACCTTGCAGCGCTGGCGATTTGGACTTCGTGACCTCGGTCTCGCGACCGTGGCGCACGAGTTGGTTGATGGTTGGCATAGGTAACTTGTTCCCGTTTGAAGTCACTTGAGCGCCGGCATCTTTCGCGGTGAGGCGGTAAGCGACGGCGCTTTTCAATCTTTCGTCAGAAGCCGAGCGCTCCGCTGAGGAGACGAGCCCGAAGCCGTACAAAGGTGTGAAGAACAACACCCACACGGTGGACCGCCCGACAAAAGAGCGCAGCAAAACCTGCTGAAAAGCCCTCGATTATATTCGTGTCAACCCGCACCCGCAAGCCGCATGACCTTTCTTTGCGCTGAAGCCCTGCCCGACGCAGCCGCCCGTCAAGCCATTCCGGTGGTTTTGGACACCAATGTGGTGTTGGACTGGCTCGTCTTTCAGAATCCGCATTGCCAGCCACTGGTTCAGGCGCTGGAAGCCGGGCAGCTGCGCTGGCTGGTGACAGAGGCGATGCGGGACGAACTGGCGCATGTGCTGGGACGTGGCGTGCTCAGCAACTGGGCGCCCGACGACACCACACTCTGGTCGACCTGGCAACGCCTCTCGGTTTCAATACCCGTTCCAAGCGCGTTGGGAACGGGTCATCGGTTGCGCTGCACCGACCCCGACGACCAAAAGTTTGTCGACTTGGCGCTCAGTTCGGCCCAGTGGCTGATCAGCCGGGACCGCGCTGTGCTGAAGCTGGCTCGGCGCGCGGCCGCGCACGGTTTGCAAATCGCCACGCCAGAGCGCTGGAAAAGCATGCACGCATGAAAAAGGGCGGCCGAAGCCGCCCTCTCAACCAAGAGCAATCGCTTACTCTGTGGTGTCTCCCGTCGCTTCGGCCGACACTGCTTGCACCGAAGCCAGATCCTCGGCTTCTTGCAAGGCAATGGCACGGCGCTCGGCATCGTCCAACTCTTCCTTGACCTTGCGGGCATCGTGGAAGGCCATGCCGGTACCGGCAGGGATCAAGCGGCCGACGATGACGTTCTCTTTCAGACCACGCAACTCGTCGCGCTTGCCCATGATCGCCGCCTCGGTCAACACGCGCGTGGTTTCCTGGAACGACGCCGCCGAGATGAAGCTGTCGGTGGACAGCGACGCCTTGGTGATGCCCAGCAACACATCGGCATGCGTGGCAATCATCTTGCCTTCGGCACGCATCTTGTCGTTGGTGTCCCAAAGCTCTGAACGCTCGACCTGCTCGTTGGCGATGTAGGTCGTGTCGCCCGGGTTGGTGATCTGCACGCGGCGCAGCATCTGGCGAACGATCACCTCGATGTGCTTGTCGTTGATCTTCACACCCTGCAGACGGTACACGTCCTGTACTTCGTCGACGATATAGCGCGCCAGCTCTTCGATGCCCAGCAGGCGCAGGATGTCCTGCGGGTCTGCCGGTCCGTCGACGATGGACTCGCCCTTGTTGACCACCTGGCCTTCGTGCACCAGGATGTTCTTTTCCTTCAGCACGAGTTCTTCGTAGACCTTGCCTTCCGGGTCGGTGATCTGCAGGCGAACCTTGCCCTTGGTCTCCTTGCCGAACGACACCGTGCCGGTCATCTCGGCCAGCGTGCCCTTGTCCTTGGGCGTGCGCGCCTCGAACAGTTCGGCCACGCGGGGCAGACCGCCGGTGATGTCGCGCGTCTTCTGGCCTTCGACCGGAATACGTGCCAGCACTTCGCCCGGTGCCAGGTCCTGGCCGTCGCGGATCTGGATCAGCGAGCCGACCGGGAAGCCGATGGTCACCGAGTGATCGGTGCCGGGGATCTTCACTTCGTTGCCCGCCGCGTCCAGCAGCTTGACCTGTGGCCGCACCACCTTCAGCGCGCCGCGCCGCTTGGAGTCGATGACCACCAGCGTCGACAAACCGGTCACTTCGTCCAGTTGCTTGGCGACCGTCAGACCTTCTTCGACGTTCTCGAACTTCGCCTTGCCGGCGAACTCGGTGATGATCGGGCGCGTCAGCGGGTCCCAGTTGGCCAGCACGACGCCGGCCTTGAGAGACTGGTCGGCCTTGATGTTCAGGATCGCGCCATAAGGCACCTTGTGACGCTCGCGCTCGCGGCCGTGCTGGTCGGAGATGATGATTTCGCCGGAACGCGAAATCACCACCAGGTCGCCCTTGCCGTTGGTCACGTAGCGCATCGTGGCGTTGAAGCCGACGAGACCGTCGGACTTCGCGTCCACGCTCGAGGCCACCGCCGCACGCGACGCCGCACCACCGATGTGGAAGGTGCGCATCGTCAGCTGCGTGCCCGGTTCGCCGATGGACTGCGCCGCGATCACGCCGACGGCTTCGCCACGGTTCACCAGTCCGCCACGACCCAGGTCGCGGCCGTAGCACTTGCCACACAGGCCGAAGCGCGTATCGCAGGTGAGTGCGGTCCGCACCTTGACTTCGTCGACGCCGGCGGCTTCGAGCATGTCGAGGATGTCTTCATCCATGATCTGCGCGGAGCCCAGCAGGACTTCGCCCGTTTCCGGATGCTGCACTTCGATCGCGGTGACGCGGCCGAGGATGCGGTCGCGCAGGCTTTCGATCACTTCGCCGCCTTCGACCAGCGCGCGCATGTTCATGCCGTTTTGCGTGCCGCAATCGTCTTCGGTGACGACCAAGTCTTGCGTCACGTCGACCAGGCGACGCGTCAGATAGCCCGAGTTCGCGGTCTTCAGCGCCGTGTCCGCCAGGCCCTTGCGGGCGCCGTGGGTGGAGATGAAGTACTGCAACACGTTCAGGCCTTCACGGAAGTTCGCCGTGATGGGCGTCTCGATGATCGACCCGTCCGGCTTGGCCATCAGACCACGCATGCCGGCCAGCTGGCGGATCTGCGCGGCGGAACCGCGCGCACCCGAGTCGGCCATCATGTAGATGGAGTTGAACGACTCCTGATCGACCTGCTTGCCGTGGCGGTCGGTGGTCTTTTGCTTGGACAGCTGGGCCATCATGACCTTGCCGACTTCGTCGCCGGTCTTGCCCCAGATGTCGACCACCTTGTTGTAGCGCTCGCCCGAAGTCACCAGGCCCGAGACGTACTGCTGCTCGATTTCCTTGACTTCCTTTTCGGCGCGCTCGATCAGGCCCGGCTTTTCCTTCGGCACCAGCATGTCGTCGATGCAGATCGAGATACCGGCACGCGTGGCCAGGCGGAAGCCCGACTGCAGCAGCCGGTCGGCAAACACCACCGTCTCCTTCAGACCGCACTTGCGGAACGAGGTGTTGATCAGGCGCGAGATCTCTTTCTTCTTCAGCGCCTTGTTGATGTTCGAGAACGGCAGGCCCTTCGGCAGGATCTCGCTCAGCAACGCGCGGCCGACGGTCGTCTCGGTGAGCTTGATGTGCTCGACGAACTCGCCCG
>DASQOS010000121.1:0-8316 GCA_035644375.1 Rhizobacter sp. | reverse complement strand
GGCCACCAGCGCCGCACCGACGCTGTCGCCGGGGCCGTGCAGCAGCGCGAGGGCGTCATCGGGCACGCCGGCCTCGTGCAGCAACGCGACCATGCGCTGTGCCACCACCGGCGTTTGCTCGGCCGGCTTGGCGGCCACCGTGTTGCCGGCCAGCAGCGCCGCGACGACCTGGCCGCTGAAGATCGCCAGCGGAAAGTTCCATGGGCTGATGCAGACGAACACGCCGCGGCCATGCAGGCGCAGCTCGTTGTGTTCGCCGGTCGGCCCGGGCAGGGTCTGCGGCGCCAGGCGGTTGACCGCCTCGTCGGCGTAGTAGCGGCAAAAGTCCACCGCCTCGCGCACTTCGCTGACGGCGTCGCCCAGCGTCTTGTGCGCTTCTTTCACCAGCAGGCCGCAGAACTCGGGCAGCCGCGATTCGAGAACATCGGCCGCATGTCGCAGCACGCGCGCGCGCTCGGCCAGCGGCGTGGCGTTCCACGCAGCAAAGCCTTGTTGCAGCCGCGCCATCGCGCGGCCGGCCTCGTCCGGTGCGGAAAAAGCGAGCGGTGGCAGCACGGTCGCGTCCAGCGCCTGCTGCAAGGGCGCGCGTTCGGCGACGCGGCTCAGGTCCACCCCCTGGGAGTTGCGCCGCTGGCCGTACAGCGCCACCGGCAGCGGCAAGGCCGAACCCTCGGTTATGTGCAACGGAGAGGCGAGCAAGCTGTCCAGCGGCACGGCGTTGTCGGCCAGCTGGTGCACGAACGACGAGTTGGCGCCGTTCTCCAGCAGGCGGCGAACCAGATACGCCAGCAAATCCCGGTGCGCCCCCACCGGCGCATAGACGCGCACCGGCACCCCCCGCATCAGGCCCCCCGCCTGAGCGGGGGGTGGGGTTGTCGGCCCCTGCGAAGGCGAGGCGGTGGATCGCCAGACCTCGCGGTACACCGCCTCGCCCATCCCATGCAGGCGCTGCATCTCGAAGGCTGCGCCGCTGGCCCGCGCCATCCGCACGATCGCCGCGATGCTGCCCGCGTTGTGCGTCGCGAACTGCGGGTAGATCACATCGGCATGACCGAGCAGCGCCTGCGCGCAGGCCAGGTACGACAGGTCGGTGTGGTGTTTGTGGGTGAACACCGGGTAAGCGACGAGACCCATTTCCTGCGCGCGCTTGATCTCGGCGTCCCAGTAGGCGCCCTTCACCAGCCGCACCATCAAGCGCAGGCCATGGCGGCGCGCGATGCGCGCGACTTCGTTCACCCCCGCCAAGGCGCGTGTCTGATAGGCCTGCAGCGCCAGGCCGAAGCCCTGCCAGCGCGGGTGTTCGGCGGCGATGCGTGCGGCCAGCGCGTCCAGAACGTCGAGCGACAGTTCCAGGCGCTCACTTTCCTCGGCGTCCAGCGTCAGGTTGATGTTGGCCCGCGCGGCGCATTCGACCAGCTGCCAGGCACGCGGCAGCAGCTCGGCGAACACGCGCTCGCGCTGCGCATCCTCAAAGCGCGAGAACAGCGCGCTCAGCTTGACCGAGATGCCATCGGCCGACTGCGGGCTGGCGGCGCTGGCGTGGCCGGCCAGCGCCTCGATGGCGTTGAGGTACGAGCCGAGGTAGCGCTGCGCGTCGGCCTCGGTGCGCGCGCCCTCGCCCAGCATGTCGTAGCTGAAGCGCAGCCCCGCCTGCTGGCGGCGCGCGGCACTGGCTTCGGCCAGCGCGGCGTGGATGTCGTGCCCGAGCACGAACTGCCGGCCCAGCATCTGGATCGCACGCACCGTGGCCGCCACCACCGTTTGTGCGCCCAGGCGCTGCAACAGCCCGCTCGGCGCGTGCGGCTCGGGCAGTATTTTTTTCGAGAGCGTGAGCGCGTGCGCCGACAGGCTGGCCAGCCACGGGTGCGGGCCGTGCAGGTGGGTGTCGAAGGCGGCGCGGCCCAGCTGGTCGGCGGTGAGCGCCATGGCGGTTTCGGTGTCGGGCACACGCAGCAAGGCCTCGGCCAGGCGCATCAGCGCCAGGCCTTCGGCGCTGGAGATCGGGTATTCGCGCAGCAGCGATTCGAGCGCCCAGAACGGTGCGGGCGTGTCGCGCACCGCCTGCACCCAAGGGCGGGCCAGCGCCGCCGCGGCCGGCCAGTCGACCGCCTGGCGCAGGCCGGGCAGCCACGGCGCCAGCGCCTCGCGCTCCGTGCGGTACGGGGAGGGCAAACGGGCGGACGATGGCGGGGCGGTGAACATGGCGACCCCCTGGGGCGATTCAGCAGTCAAGCAAAGGGCGTGCGAGTTCCGAAGATCGCGGTGCCGATGCGCACAAGCGTGGCGCCTTCGGCGATCGCGGCGTCCAGATCGGCCGTCATGCCCATCGACAAAGTGTCCAGCACCAGGCCTTCGCGCTGCAACTGCGACAGCAGCTGCTGCAGCGCCCGGTACGGCGCGTGCTGCCGCGCGCGGTCATCGGTCGGCCCGGGAATGCCCATCAGCCCGCGCAAGCGCAGCCGCGGCAGGCGCGCCACTTTCTGCGCCACCGCCGCCACATCACCGGGCGGCAGGCCGCTCTTGCTGGCTTCGCCGCTGATGTTGACCTGCAAACAGACTTGCAGCGGCGGCAGTTCCGCAGGCCGCTGCTCGGACAGGCGCTCGGCGATCTTCAGCCGGTCGACCGTGTGAACCCAGTCGAATTGCTCGGCCACCACGCGCGTCTTGTTGCTTTGCAAGGGGCCGATCAAATGCCATTCGAGTTGGCTGCGCAGGTCGGCCGTCGACGCGATCTTGTCAATGCCTTCCTGCACGTAGTTTTCGCCGAAGCGGCGCTCGCCGGCGTCGAAGGCTTGGCGCACGGCTTCAGGGCCGAAAGTTTTGCTTACGCTTAGCAACGTGACGCTTTGCACGGGCCGTTGCGCCACGGCACAGGCTGCCGCGATACGCCGGTGCACTTGTTGTATGTTCGCAGCAATCGTCGCCATAATCCGCGAGCCTATCTCAACGCTTTCTTCTGGGCGCTTTTCCACGGTGCGTGCGGGCCCCAACACCTACCCAAAGACACATGGACATCACCCAACTGCTGGCGTTCTCGGTCAAAAACAAGGCGTCCGACTTGCACCTCTCGGCCGGCCTGCCGCCGATGATCCGCGTGCATGGCGATGTGCGCCGCATCAATGTCGATCCGCTCGAGCACAAGCAAGTGCACGAGATGGTGTACGACATCATGAACGACTCGCAGCGCAAGAACTACGAAGAAACGCTGGAGTGCGACTTCTCGTTCGAGATCCAGGGCCTGGCGCGCTTTCGCGTCAATGCGTTCAACCAGAACCGTGGCGCCGGTGCGGTGTTCCGCACCATCCCGTCGAAGATCCTGTCGCTGGAGCAACTCAACACGCCGAAGGTGTTCGCCGAGCTGGCGCTGAAGCCACGCGGCATGGTGCTGGTGACCGGGCCGACCGGCTCGGGCAAGTCAACCACGCTCGCGGCGATGGTCAACCACCTGAACGAAAACGAATACGGCCACGTGCTGACGGTCGAAGACCCGATCGAGTTCGTGCACGAATCGAAGAAGTGCCTGATCAACCAGCGCGAGGTCGGACCGCACACGCTGAGTTTCGCCAACGCGCTGCGCTCGGCGCTGCGCGAAGACCCGGACTGCATTCTGGTGGGCGAAATGCGCGACCTGGAAACCATTCGCCTGGCGCTGACGGCGGCGGAAACCGGGCACCTGGTGTTCGGCACTTTGCACACCTCCAGCGCCGCCAAGACGGTGGACCGCATCGTCGACGTGTTTCCGGCGGCCGAAAAAGAAATGGTGCGCGCGATGCTGTCGGAATCGCTGGTGGCGGTGATCTCGCAAACGCTGTGCAAGCTGAAGGACGGCAGCGGCCGCGTTGCGGCCCACGAAATCATGCTCGGCACGGCGGCCATCCGCAACCTGATCCGCGAGAACAAGATCGCGCAGATGTACTCGTCGATCCAGACCGGCAACAACATGGGCATGCAGACGCTGGACCAAAACTTGGCCGACCTGACGCGCCGCAACGTCATTTCGCCGGCCGAGGCGCGCGCCAAGGCCAAGTTCCCGGAAAACTTCCCTGGTTGAACCCCGCCGTCCCTGTCCACGCCAAGCGCACGGCCGTGAAAAAGTTATTTGACCGCCTCAAGCGCGGCTCCGGCGCGGCTGCCCCGGAAGCGGCCGACATGGCCGCACCCACCGATTCGGGTTTCTTTTCGACCCAGTTCCTCGAACGCGGCGATGAGTTGCAGGTGGTCGCCACCTGGACCGCACGCGCCGCCGAAGTCGGCGCCAAGCCGATGGAGCGCAAGCTGGCCGAGCCGATCTTCGCCAAGCTGTGGGGTGCGGACCGCTACGTGGCCGCGCTGAGCCCCAACGAGTTGTTGCGCATGAGCCAGTACCTGCAGTTCGTCACCGTGCCGGTGAACCAGGAAGTGATCGGCCAGGACGAGCACGGCGACTACATGCTGATCGTGCTCGAAGGCAGCTTGGCGGTGGACCGCGTGCAGCCCTGGGGCGGCCGCACGCGGCTCGCCGAGGCGCGTGCCGGCGACATGCTGGGTGAAATGTCGCTGCTCGATGCCGGCGCGCGTTTTTCGGCCTGCACCACGCTCACGCCGTGCACGTTGGCGGTGGTGGACGCGCAGCGCCTGGATGAGATGATCCTGTCTGAGCCGAAACTGGGGCTGGCCTTGCTGGCCTCGTTGTCACGGCGCTTGTCGCTGCGCTTGAGACAGGTCAGTGCGCGTTTGAGCGCGTTGCTGTCGAGCCGCTGAGGCGCTCGCCGGTCGTCACGGGAAAGAGATCACGGAGAAGAGATCATGGAACGAGACCAGGCAACCAAATTCGTCAACGACCTGCTGCGCCTGATGGTGTCGCGCAGCGGCTCCGACTTGTTCCTGACCGCTGACTTTCCGCCGGCCATCAAGGTCGATGGCAAGGTCACCAAGGTGTCGCCGCAGCCGCTGACCAGCCAGCACACGATGGCGCTGGCGCGCTCGGTGATGAACGACAAGCAGGCTGCGGAGTTCGAGCGCACCAAGGAATGCAACTTCGCGATCTCGCCGCAGGGCATCGGGCGCTTTCGCTGCAATGCCTTCATCCAGCAAGGCCATGTCGGCCTGGTGCTGCGGACGATTCCGCAGACGCTGCCGACCATCGACACGCTGAACCTGCCGCAGGTGCTGAAAGACGTGACGCTGACCAAACGCGGCCTGGTGATCTTTGTCGGCGCCACCGGTTCGGGCAAGAGCACGTCGCTGGCGGCGATGGTCGACTTTCGCAACGAGAACACCTTCGGCCACATCATCACGATCGAAGACCCGGTCGAATTCGTTCATCCGCACAAGAACTGCATCATCACGCAGCGCGAGGTCGGCATCGACACCGAGGGCTGGCAACAGGCGCTGAAGAACACGCTGCGCCAGGCGCCGGACGTGATCCTGATGGGCGAGATTCGCGACCGCGAAACGATGGAGCATGCGGTGGCGTTTGCCGAAACCGGCCACCTGTGCATGGCCACGCTGCACGCCAACAGCGCCAACCAGGCGCTCGATCGCATCATCAACTTCTTCCCGGAAGAGCGGCGCCAGCAACTGCTGATGGACTTGTCGCTGAACCTGAAGGGGCTGGTGTCGCAGCGCCTGCTGCCGCGCCAGGAAGGGCGCGGGCGCATCGCTGCGGTCGAGATCTTGCTGAACACGCCGCTGATTTCCGATTTGATCTTCAAGGGCGAGGTGTCCGAGATCAAGGAGATCATGAAGAAGTCGCGCGAGCTGGGCATGCAGACCTTCGACCAAAGCCTGTTCGATCTGTACGAGAACCAGATGGTCACCTACGAAGACGCGCTGCGCAACGCCGATTCGGTCAACGACCTGCGCTTGCAGATCAAGCTGCACAGCAACCGCGCGCGCAGCAGCGACTTGTCGGCAGGGACGGAACACCTAACGATTGTTTAGTTTGACCCCCCAGTCGCTTCGCTCCTGCCCCCAAGGGGCTGAGCCCGGACACAATCCGTCCTGTGGACGGGTTGTGCCTGGCGAAGGGCCGGGTGTCCTCGCCCGGCGCGGCCTGCAAGGACCACCCATCGGACCGGCGGAGCCGGATCCTTGGGCGTTGCTTGAGGAGCGCTTCGCTTCGCTCGCTTGAGGTGGTCCGTGAGTTCCAAGATCTACGAGTTGATTCCTTCGCAGCGCGTAGCTTTCATCGGCCTGGGCGCAATGGGCGGGCCAATGGCGGGCCACCTGGCCCGCGCCGGGCACCACGTGACGGTGTTCAACCGCAGCGCCGACAAAGCCGTGCAGTGGGTCGCTCAGTACGGTGGCGCACATGCGGCGACACCGCGGCTGGCGGCCACGGATGCCGACATCGTGTTCGCCTGTGTCGGCAACGACGAGCACCTGCGCGCCATGACCACCGGGCCGGACGGCGCCTTTGCCGGCATGCAGCCGGGCGCGGTGTTCATGGACCACACCACGGCCTCGGCTGCGATCGCGCGCGAGCTGGGTGCGGCAGCACACGCACGCGGCTTGGAGTTCATCGACGCGCCGGTGTCGGGCGGCACGCTCGGCGCCGAGAACGGCACGCTGACGGTGATGTGTGGTGGCGAGCCGGCGGCTTTCGATCTGGCCCAGCCGGTGGCTCTTGCGTTCGCCAGCGCAGTCACCCGGGTGGGAGCGCATGGCGCGGGTCAGCTTGCGAAGATGGTGAACCAGATCTGCGTGGTCGGCCTGGCGCAAAGCCTGGCCGAAGCCATTGCCTTCGGTCAGAAGTCGGGGCTGGACATGAAGGCCGTGCTCAAGGTGCTGGGCAAGGGCGCGGCGCAGAGTTGGCAGATGGAGCATCGCGGTCCGACGATGATCGACGGTGAATTCGACTTCGGCTTCGCCGTCGACTGGATGCGCAAAGACCTGGGCCTGGTGCTCGACGAGGCCAAACTCAACGGCGCGCGCCTGCCGGTGGCCGCGCTGGTGGACCAGTTCTATGCCGACTTGCAGGCGCTGGGTGGCCGGCGCTGGGACATCTCCAGCCTGATCAAACGCCTGCAATGACACCGACTTTGCAGCCGGCGGCGTGGCTCAGGGCTTGGCGGCCGATGCCGGCGGCTGCTTGGGCGCGGCGCCGGGTGCGAACTCGGCCAACTCGGCTTCGGTGACGACTTCGAGCACGCGCACCACCTTTTGCACGCCCTTGATGCGGCTGGTCAGGTCGACCGCGCGCTCGGCTTCGCGCTCGGTCACGCGGCCCATCAGGTAGACGATGCCGCGTTCGGTGACGACCTTGAACGCATTCGCCGAGACATCGCCGGCGTCGACGAAGGTTGCCTTGACCTTGCTCGTGATCAGCGAATCGTTGGAGCGGTTGGTGATGGAACTGGCGAACATCGGTGCCAGTTCGTTGACCACGGAACGCACGTTGTCGACGCGAGACACGGCTTGCTCGACCGCGGCCTTGTCGGCGTCGTTGGGCACCTCGCCCGTCAACAGCACCAGGCGGTTGTAGCTGGTGATGTTGACGTGGCCCTTGTCGCCCAGGACCTCGTGCGCACGGTTGCCGGCCTTGATTTCGATCGACTGGTCATCGATCTGCGTGCCCGACGAGCGGCGGTCCGAGGCCACCAGCGCACCGCCGGCCATGGCGCCGCCCACCAGCAGGATCGCGCATCCCGACAGGGTCGATGCGGCCAGCAGCGCACCAATGACGGCGGTGAGACGAAAAGAAGTTCGGGTCATGTGTTTTCCTGTTCACCGAGCAATTGCAGGTCCACCGCATCGCACAGGCAGTGCAAGGCCAGAATGTGGACTTCTTGGATGCGTGCGGTGCGCTCGTGCGGGACGCAGATGTGCACGTCGGTTTCGGTCAGCCGCTCGCGCATCTTGCCGCCGCCACGCCCGGTCAAGGCGATGACGGTCATCTCCTTGGCGTGCGCGGCTGCCACGGCCTCCAGCACGTTGGCCGAGTTGCCGCTGGTCGTGATCGCCAGCAGCACATCGCCGGGCTGGCCCAGCGCCTGCACCTGCTTGGAGAAGATCGAGTTGAAGTCGTAGTCGTTGCCGATGGCCGTGATGATCGAGGTGTCGGTCGTCAGGGCCATCGCGGCCAGGCCAGGCCGCTCGCGCTCGAAGCGGCCGATGAACTCGGCCGCGAAGTGCTGCGCGTCGCTGGCCGAGCCGCCGTTGCCGCAGGCCAGCACCTTGCCGCCGGCGGTGATGCAGCCGACGACCGCGCTGACGGCGTCGGCGATCGGACGAGACAGGATTTCAGCCGCCGCGTACTTGAGATCGGCGCTGTCGAAGAACTGTTGCTGTATTCGTTGTTCAAGCATGGGCACGGATCATAAGACACGGGGTTGA
>DASQOS010000120.1:0-2331 GCA_035644375.1 Rhizobacter sp. | reverse complement strand
GTTCACTGCAGCAGTTCGGAATGCCGGAGGTTTCACAGACCATTCCGTGCAGCCTGGTTCAGCATTCGAACCAGCGTATGCAAAGGGAGGATTCGAACTGTTCGAACAGGTCGAGGACGGAAGAATGGCATACGTCGGAAGTGTAGCAGACGACACAAAGAAGCTTTTAGGCCGTGAGCCGTTGTTGCTAAGGGATTGGGCAAAACTGCACGCCAACGAGTTATTGGAGGCGGCTAACTAGGACGAATGGCCAGGGGCCGACGTCCTACAGCACTGCGGCGGCAGATCATCGGCGATCTCCGCCGCCGAACAATCGATATCTCCCAACCGATCAGAGTAGTAACGGTGCGTTATCGCGGAATTCCCTTCGCACAGGCGGCGCGACGTTTCGGAGGCAGCATAGCTGTCCTTGCGGGAGCAGCCGCGTTGACCGGCTGCACCTCGGGCCCAGACTTCGTGCGGCCCGACAAGCCGAAGGAGCAGGGCTACACGCCGGAGAACTTGGTCCCGCAGACAGCGGCCTCGGCCGTCTCCAATGGCGGCGCCGCGCAGACCTTCGTGCCGACAGCGGACATCCCGGGCGAGTGGTGGAAGCTGTTCCGTTCAAGTGAGCTCAACGCGTTGATCGACGAGGCCCTGAAAGCCAACCCTGACCTTGATGCGGCGCAGGCTTCGCTGCGACAGGCCAACGAGGCGCTCTATGCCCAACAGGGAACGTTGTTCCCGACGATTAGCGCCAATGGCTCCGCCCAGCAGCTGCGCGCCAGCGGCGTGCAGCAGGGCGGGTCGGTCGACACGCAGCTCCTTTACGGCGTCACCACCGGCACACTGAACATTTCGTATAACCCCGACCTCTGGGGCGGCGTGCGTCGGTCAGTCGAGGCGCAGCATGCGCAGGTCGACTTCCAGCGCTTCCAGCTGGAGGCCACCTACCTGACCCTCACCTCCAACGTAGTCATCGCAGCGATCAACCTCGCCTCGCTGCGCGGCCAGATCGCCGCGACCGAAGCGATCATCAAGATCGAGACCGACGCGCTGCGCGTGGTGGAAAGCCAGTTCGCCCTGGGCCGTGCTTCGCGCGCCGACGTGCTGGCCCAGCAAGCGGTGCTGACGGCGACTCAGGCCACGC
The DNA here is from genome assembly GCA_035644375.1 of Rhizobacter sp. Taxonomy (GTDB): domain Bacteria; phylum Pseudomonadota; class Gammaproteobacteria; order Burkholderiales; family Burkholderiaceae_C; genus Rhizobacter. The sequence continues at coordinate 1,202 of DASQOS010000120.1, read as the reverse complement.
TGCCGCCGCTGCAGAAGCAGCTCGCCCAGCAGCGCAACCAGCTCATGACCCTGCTCGGCAAGCCGCCCACCCACGATGCCGGTCAGAGCCTGCTTCTTTCATCGATCAAGCTACCGGAGGAGCTGCCGCTCAGCCTGCCCTCGCAGCTCGTCGAGCAGCGGCCCGACGTGCGTTCGGCCGAAGCCCAGCTCCGCACCGCGAGTGCCAATATCGGCGTCGCGATCGCCAACCAGCTTCCGCAGCTCACCCTGAGCGGCATGTGAGGCATGGCATCGGCCGGGGTTAGCACCGCCTTCATGCCGGGCACCGGCATCTGGACGCTGGGCGCCAGCATCGCGCAGACCCTGTTCGATGGCGGCAAGCTCGAGCACACCAAGCTCGCTGCAGTCGCTGCCTATGACAAGGCGGCCGCACAGTATCGCAGCACGGTTCTGCTCGCCTTCCAGGATGTCGCAAATGCGCTACGCCCCCTTCAGGCCGACGCCGACACGCTGAAGGCCACCGTCGCCGCCGAGCAGGTCGCCGCCGCGAGTCTTGCGCTCGTGCAGCAACAGTATCAGGCGGGCTCGGTCAATTACCTCACATTGTTCAACGCGCAGCAGACCTACCAGAGCGCTCTGATCAACCGCGTGAAGGCACAGGGGCAGCGCTACAGCGACACTGCGGCGCTGTTCCAGGCGCTGGGCGGCGGCTGGTGGAATCGCACCGACGTCGATGCGGCATCGAAGGGCGCACCGGGCGTGTTCAATCTGCCGCCGGCGCAGGACATCAAGCTGCCGCGTGGCGGCCGGCAAGGGACGTAAGGCAATGATCAAGCGAATGATCATCATCTTGGTTCTGGTCGGCGCGGTGCTGGCTGGAGTCTTCGGCTTCAAGATCTTCGATGACGGCCAAGTGAAAGCCTTCATGGCGAGCATGGGCAACCTGCCGCAGACCGTGTCGACGACCAAGGTCGCGCGGTCCGACTGGCAGCCGAAGCTGCAGGCGGTCGGAAGCCTGAAGCAGCACGCCGGGAAGTCTAAGCGCGAGGCCATCGAGATCGCCGCCGGCATCCGTCTCCGGCCGATCCTCATGACCACCGCGGCTATGGTGCTGGGCGTCATCCCACTCATCACGGCGACCGGCGCCGGCGCCGTGTCGCGCTTCTCCATGGGTCTCGTGATCGCGTCGGGCATCGCGATCGGCACGCTGTTCACCCTGTT
>DASQOS010000119.1:0-10764 GCA_035644375.1 Rhizobacter sp. | reverse complement strand
CTTCGTGCTGCGCACTCCGGTATTCGCCCTTGGGGCGGCCCGGCGGGCTCATGCCTCGGCACCGTGCAGGGGCCGCGGCGGCATGCACCGTGCTTGACAGGGTGACCCGTTGAACTTGTCGAAACGCGGGTGCTGTGCCATAACGTTCATCACAAGGGGTGCAGTGCTTGCATCGTATACAGAGTCCGGCGAACCGGTTCGTTTTCGGCTGTCTTTTGTCGACAGAAACGCGCGCCGCATCTTCAAAGAGTGTTCACTAGGCCCATGAGTTCTTCTCAACCGATCCGCTTCTTTCATCGCGGTGCGCTGGTCGACGTGAGCGACGTGCATCCGACCCGTTCGGTGCTCGACTGGCTGCGCGAAGACCTGCATTGCACCGGCACCAAGGAAGGCTGCAATGAAGGCGATTGCGGCGCCTGCACCGTGGTCATCGGCGAGCTGGCGTTGGCCGGCGACGCAGACGCGGTGCGTGGCCTGAGCCTGCGCACGGTCAACGCCTGCATCCAGTTTCTGCCGACCTTGAACGGCAAGGCGCTGTTCACGGTCGAAGACCTGAAGGCCCTGCATGGCGGCGCGCTGCATCCGGTGCAGCAGGCGATGGTCGACTGTCACGGCTCGCAATGCGGTTTTTGCACGCCGGGTTTCGTGATGTCGTTGTGGTCCAGCTACGAACACCATCAGGCGGCCGGCACCCGGCCGACACGGCAGGTGCTGGCCGACGAGTTGTCGGGCAACCTGTGCCGCTGCACCGGCTACCGGCCGATTCTCGATGCCGGCCAGCACATGTTCGACTTGCCACGCGTGCCGCTGGACACAGCGCCGGTCGTCGCGGCGCTGCAAAGCCTGGCCACACACAACAGTTTTCACTTCACGGCAGGCGGGCCGCAGCGGGCCGGAGCGCAAGCCGCAGCGCACTTCCACGCGCCTCGCACACTCGATGCGTTGGCGCAGTTGCGCGAACAGAACCCGAAGGCGCAACTGCTGGCCGGTTGCACCGACATCGGCTTGTGGGTCAACAAGCAGTTCAGACCGCTCGGCGACATCCTTTATGTGGGCGAGGTGGACGAGCTGAAGCGCATCGAAGCGCGCGACGGCGAGCTGCTGATCGGCGCCGGCGCCTCGCTCGAACTGGCGTGGCGCGCGCTGGCCCAGCGTGTCGACGGGCTCACCGATGTGTGGCTGCGCTTTGCGTCGCTGCCCATTCGCAACGCCGGCACGATGGGCGGCAATGTGGCCAACGGCTCGCCGATCGGCGACTCGGCACCGGTGCTGATGGCGCTCGACGCCGAGCTCGTGCTGCGCCTCGGCGCGCGCCAGCGGCGCCTGCCGCTGGCGCAGTTCTACCTGGGCTACATGAAGAACGCATTGCAGCCTGGCGAATTCCTGCAAGCCATTGCGGTGCCGGCGGGAGCATCGGCGCGGCAAGTGCGCGCCTACAAGATCAGCAAGCGTTTCGACAGCGACATTTCGGCGCTGTGTGCCGGGTTGGCCATCGAGCTCGATGGCGATACCGTCAAGCAGGTGCGCATCGCGCTGGGCGGCATGGCGGCCACCGTCAAGCGCGCCGACCGCGTCGAGGCGGTGCTCACCGGCCGGCCCTGGACCCAAGACAGCGTCACGTCCGCCCAGGCCGTGCTGGCGCAGGAGTTCGAGCCGCTGTCCGACATGCGCGCGAGCGCGGCCTACCGGCTGCAGGTTGCACAGAACCTGCTGCAACGTTTTTGGCTCGAAACCCGCCGCACCGACCCGCTGACAAGCAGCGCCACCAGCGTCTGGAGCGTGATGCCGCATGCCGTGATGGAGGCGAGATGAACCAGCCGCTCGATGCCTGGCTGTTGCTGCAGCCGTCCGAAGCGTTTGCCGACCACGCGAAGAACAGCGCGCTGCGCTTCGACCCGGGTGCCGAAGCGCTGGCGCAGCAACAAGGCGTGCGCGTCGGCATCAGCCGGCCGCATGAGTCGGCGCACCTGCATGTGTCCGGCGAAGCCACCTACATCGACGACCAGCCCGAACTGACGGGCACCTTGCATGCCGCGCTGGGCCTGTCGCCAGTGGCGCACGGCAAGTTGCTCGGCGTCTCGCTCGACCGCATCCGCGCGATGCCCGGCGTGGTGAGTGTGCTGACCGCCGCCGACATTCCCGGCGCCAACGACTGCGGCCCCATCGTGCACGACGATCCGATCCTCGCCGAGGGCGAAGTGCGGCATGTGGGTCAGCCGGTGTTTGCGGTGATCGCCGAAACGCGCGACGCCGCACGCCGCGCTGCGGCGCTGGCCAAGGATGTGCTGCAGGTCGAAGCACTGCCGGCCGTGCTGACGCCGCAACAAGCGCATGTGCAAGGCCAGTACGTGCTGCCGCCGATGCACCTGGTTCGCGGCGATGCGCAGGCAGCCATCGCTGCTGCGCCGCGCCGCCTCAGCGGCACGCTGGACGTCGGCGGCCAGGAGCAGTTTTATCTGGAAGGCCAGATCAGCTACGCGATCCCGAAGGAAGACGGCGGCATGCTGGTGCACTGTTCGACGCAGCACCCGAGCGAGATGCAGAACCTGGTCGCGCATGCACTGAAGCTGCACGCCCACCATGTGCAAATCGAATGCCGGCGCATGGGTGGCGGCTTCGGCGGCAAGGAATCGCAATCGGCGCTGTTCGCCTGTGTGGCGGCGGTCGCGGCGCGCAAGCTCAACCGCCCGGTCAAGCTGCGGCTGGACCGCGACGACGACTTCCTGATCACCGGCCGGCGCCACTGCTTCTGGTACGAATACGAAGTCGGCTACGACGACGAAGGCCGTGTGCTGGGCAGCGAGATCACGATGGTGTCGCGGGCCGGCCATTCGGCCGACCTGTCGGGCCCGGTGATGACGCGCGCGTTGTGCCACTTCGACAACGCCTACTGGCTCCCCGATGTCGCGATGCACGGCTACTCGGGCAAGACCAACACGCAGTCGAACACCGCGTTCCGCGGTTTCGGCGGTCCGCAGGGCGCGATCGCGATCGAGAACATTCTCGACAGCATCGCGCGCACGCTGGGCAAGGACCCGCTCGATGTGCGGCGCGTCAACTTCTACGGCCCCAGCAGCGGCGACGAGTGCAACGTCACGCCGTATGGCCAGAAGGTCGACGACAACATCATCCAGGCCTTGACCGACGAGCTCGAAGCCAGCAGCGATTACCGCGCACGGCGTGCCGCGCTGGCGCAGTTCAACGCGGGCAGCCCGGTGCTCAAGCGCGGCATCGCGCTGACGCCGGTCAAGTTCGGCATCTCGTTCAACGTCAAGCACTTCAACCAGGCCGGTGCGCTGGTGCATGTCTACGTCGACGGGTCGATCCTGGTGAACCATGGTGGCACCGAGATGGGCCAGGGGCTCAACACCAAGGTGGCCCAGGTGGTGGCGCATGAGCTGGGTGTCGGCTTCGAGAGCGTGCGCGTCTCGGCCACCGACACGCACAAGGTCGCCAACACCTCGGCCACTGCCGCATCCACCGGATCCGACTTAAACGGCAAGGCGGCGCAAGACGCGGCGCGGCAGATCCGCGAGCGTTTGGCCGCGTGTGCTGCGCGGCTGCATGGCGGCGACCCGGCCGCTGTGCGTTTTGCCAACGACCTGGTCCAGGTCAACGGCATCACCCTGCCGTTCTGCGCGCTGGTGACGCAGGCCTATCTCGACAGCGTGCAGCTGTGGTCCGACGGCTTCTACACGACGCCGGGTCTGAGCTGGGACCGCGACACCTTGCAGGGCCGGCCGTTCTACTACTTCGCTTACGGCGCGGCCGTCAGCGAGGTGGTGGTGGACACGCTGACCGGCGAATGGAAACTGCTGCGCGCCGACGTGCTGCACGACGCCGGCCGTTCGCTGAACCCGGCGGTGGACATCGGCCAAATCGAAGGCGCGTTCATTCAGGGCATGGGCTGGTTGACGATGGAAGAGCTGGTCTGGCAACCGGCCGACGGCTCGAAGAACGCCGGCAAGCTGCTCACGCACGCGCCCAGCACCTACAAGATTCCGACCGCCAACGACTGTCCGCCGGTGTTCAACGTGCGGCTCTACGAGACCGACAACGTCGAGGACAGCATCCACCGCAGCAAGGCGGTCGGCGAGCCGCCGCTGCTGCTGCCGTTCTCGGTGTTCTTCGCGATCCGCGATGCGGTCTCGGCCGCAGGCGGGCACCGCGTGGACCCGCCCTTGTCGGCGCCGGCCACGAGCGAAGCGATCTTGCGCGCGCTGAACGCCGTGCAAGCGGCGTGAACCGATGAGTGGGCTGCTCGACGCCGCACGGGCGTGGCTGTCGGCCCGCCAGCTTGCCGTGGTGGTGGAGGTGACCGAAGTGCGCGGTTCGGTGCCACGCGAAGCCGGCACGCGCATGCTGGTCTCGGCCACGCAGGTGCTGGGCACGGTGGGCGGCGGGCATCTCGAATTGAAGGCGATTCAAGAGGCGCGACAGATGTTGGCCACGGCCTTGCCGGTGCCGCGCCTGGTTCACTACCCGCTCGGGCCGGCGCTGGGGCAGTGCTGCGGCGGTGCGATGACGCTGGCGTTCGAGAGCTTGAGCGAATCGGCCGTGGCCCGTTGGGCCGATATGCCGCCGCGCTTTCATTTACAGCTGTACGGGGCCGGGCACGTGGGCCGGGCCATCGCCCGGCTCCTGGCCACGCTGAACGTGCGGGTCGACTGGATCGACGAGCGTGAAGACGAGTTCCCGGCCGCGCTGCACGAGGGCGCGTGGCCTGCGCACATCACCAAGCTGGCGGTCGACGCGGTGGAGACCGAGGTATGCCACGCGCCGCCCGGCGCGTTCTACCTGGTGCTGACGCACAACCACGACCTGGACATGCGCATCACCGAGGCCATCCTGAAGCGCGGCGACTTCGGCTTTCTCGGGCTGATCGGTTCACGCAGCAAGAAGCAGCGCTTCGTTCACCGCTTCATCGAGCGTGGCATCGCGGCATCGGCCATCGACCGTTTGGTCTGCCCCATCGGCCTGCCTGGCATCACCGGCAAGGAGCCCGAGGTGATCGCGGTCGGCGCGGTGGCGCAGCTGCTGCAGCGTTCGAACAACCCAGGCGCTTAGGGAGGGTCTGCATGACTCCATCACTCAGATGCCTGAGACCTTCCGCCATGAAAACTTCCGCGCTTTGCCTTGTGCTTCTGAGCATTGCCGGTTGTGCTTCAAACCCGTACAGCCGCCCGGGGGCCACTCCCGAGCAAGTTGCTGCTGACCAAAGGCAGTGCCAGACGGCAGTCGATGCAACTCAACTCATTGTTCCGGGCAAGAACCCTGTTGCCACCAAAGTGAAGGAATCGACGGCACGAGGTGCGGCGTTGGATGCGTGCATGCGAGACAAGGGCTATCACTGACAGGTTTGTCGTCCCCATCCTGCTACCTTGCAACGGCGGCCTTGTATCTTTCCGAAGGCCGAAAAGAAGAATGAAATCTGAAGTTTTCGCGGTCGCTGCGCCAAACCCGATATGCCAGTACCGAGCGGCGGTTCAGTTCAACAAGGTTTATCTGTCGCCGTCGACCATGCGTCGTCTTCTCTTGCAGCGCGGCGGCGTCAGATAAACGCTTTTCGTTAGGCGTTTCGAGTGCCAATTGTTGCGGGCATCAATTTACGAAATGAAAGCTTCGGGATCATTCATGAAAACATTCGCGACGCTGACGTTGGTTGCACTGGCTGGTTGCGCGTCACCACAACCCCAGTACTGGGTGAAGCCAGGTGGTACCGAAGCAGAATTTAATCGCACACTGGCAAGCTGCCGAATGCAGGCGGCGGGCATCTCTCCACCGAGCCGAGAGGGAATTTCTCGAGACACAGCAGGGGGAGCTATCCGCAATGCTGGCATTGATCTACAGGAGGCGGCCCAGAGTACGCAGTTCATGCAAGACTGCCTTGTCTCGCAGGGCTGGACATTGCAACGCGGGCGTTAAAACTCGATTCTGAAATCAGAATGAAAGTGAAGGGCTTATGTCCAACTCGGTGGAAGACCGTCTGCTCCGGCTAGAGGAATCGCGCTATCGCACAGCCGGAGAAGTAAATGCGATGCGCACACTTCTATTGAGCGCATGGATGACCCTCATTCAACGCTCGTCACTACCGGCGAAAGATGTGGTGGCGCAGCTGAAAGAAGCTTTTCATCCTTCGAGGTTGGTACCGAGGAAAGCGTTTCCGGGCATCGACCCGTCCGAACTAGAAGCCTTCTCGCAGGAGTACGAGCGGTCTCTCGCTGCCTTGCTCTCCGAACTTGAGCACGCGGTGCTTGGTCAAATGAACTGAGCCCCAGAGTGTGGTCGTGCCCCCAGAAATGCCTTGGGGACATCTAGCTACCTCACGCGCTCGCAGCCTTTGCCTCTGATAGCACTTTTTGCTATCATCTGCGCATGAACGCCAAGCAGCGGAAAACCCTTCTCGCGATCTTCGCGCGGCCGACGCCTGCATCAGTTCCATTCGCAGACATTGAGTCCCTCATCAAAGCGCTTGGTGGTTCTGTTTCTGAACGCGAGGGCTCTCGCGTGAAGATCGAGCTGATGGGAGAGCAATGGCGTTGCCATCGGCCTCACCCCGGAAAGGAAGCCAAGCGCTATCAGGTTGAAGAAGCTCGCGAACTGTTGGAGCACGTAGGAGTAAGACCATGAATACCATGTCTCACAAAGGCTATACCGCTCGCGTCGAGTACGACGAGCGAGACAACATCTTTGTTGGCCGCATCCTGGGCGTCCGCAGCATCATCAGTTTTCACGGCGAAACAGTCGCCGAGCTGCGAGCCGAGTTCGTACACGCCGTCAAAGACTATCTTGCCGAGTGCAAGAAAGAAGGCGTAGCGCCTGAAAAACCTGCTTCTGGCAAGTTGCTGCTGCGCGTACCTCCTGAAGTTCACGGGCGCGCACTGGTTGCAGCGCAAGCGGCAGGAAAGAGCCTCAACCAGTGGGCTACCGAAGTCCTGCAACATGCCGTTCAACCCGGCGGTTGACTGTGGACCCCAAGGCCGCGCTTCGCGCGTCCGCCCACGAGGGAAGCAAAAGGAAACTTGGGAACGGCCCGGCACTTCTTTCAATTGAGAGGACGTTGCCACACAAGGCACGTTGCGACGCCTGGAACGATCACCAGCCCGTCTGCATCCTGTTTCGAAGAAGTTGTTCTGGAAGCAGCCTGCTTCGACAGGCTCTTGGCCAGATCAGCGGCAATTGAGCGGCAGGTACCGCGCGTCGACCGTGGTCTTGTCCACGCCGTGGATCGTCATCTTGTCGGGTGCTGCCGCGTGGCCGCAGACCCAGGTCACCGGCACGATGGGCGAGTCTTCGATCACCGCCGGACGCAGCGTGATCACCTTGCCCTTGATGGCGCCGTTGGCACGGTTGCCGAAGGTCAGGTGGATCGCGCCGTTCTCGACCACCACCGAACTGACGAAGTTGTTGACGATCTTGTCGGCCACCGGCAGGCCGGCCTCGGCGTTGTCGGCCGGCAAGGTCTTGGTCAGCGCCCACGCGGTGGCGACCGGCGCCTTCGCGATGTTGGCCAGCGGCATCGCTTCGACGATCTGGTCGCGCACGATCTTGCCCTGCAGGCTGGGCATGGCCAGCGTCGCCAGGATGGCGATCACCGCGACCACCGCCATCAGTTCCAGCAACGAGAACCCGCGCTTTTCGTTTCGGGCCATGTCCATCGGGATGTCTTTCAGTAGGTGCGTCCGGCCTTGAACTGCGCCTTGGTCGTGCGCACGCGCTGCGTGGCCCGCTCGATGGCAGCGAACGACCGCGCGGCGTGGGCGTGGCACACGGCCAGGCCCAGTGCATCGGCAGCGTCCTTGCCGGGCAGGCCGGGCAGCTTGAGCAGGCGCATCACCATCTCCTGCACCTGCTCTTTGCGGGCATGGCCATGGCCGACCACCGATTTTTTCATCTGCAAGGCGGTGTACTCCGACACCTCGATGCTGCTGGACACCAGGCCGGTGATCGCCGCGCCGCGCGCCTGGCCGAGCAGCAGCGTGCTCTGCGGATTGACGTTGACGAACACGATCTCGACCGACGCGCAGTGCGGCTGGTAACGCGCAGCGATCTCGCGCACGCCGTCGAAGATGACCTTCAGGCGCAGCGGCAGATCGCCGCCATCGATGCCGTCGGTCTTGATGGTGCCGCTGGCCACGTAGTGCAGCTCGGCGCCATCAACATCAACGACGCCAAAGCCGGTGGTGCGCAGCGCCGGATCAATGCCGAGGATTCTCATGCGCGTCCGGAGTGTCCGGCGCCGGGCCGCCCCAAGCCGGACGGCGCCCCTTGGGGGCAGGAGCGAAGCGACTGGGGGGCCAGCATTTCAATGGCGGAAATGCCGTATGCCCGTCAACACCATCACGATGCCGTGTTCGTTGGCGGCGGCGATCACCTCGTCGTCGCGCAGGCTGCCACCGGGATGGATGACGCTGGTGGCACCCGCCTTGACAACGACATCGAGCCCGTCGCGAAACGGAAAGAACGCGTCGCTGGCGACGGCCGAGCCTTGCAGCGACAGGCCGGCGTTGTCGGCCTTGATGCGGGCGATGCGCGCCGAGTCGATGCGGCTCATCTGGCCAGCACCGACGCCCAGCGTCATGCCGCCGCCGCAGAACACGATCGCATTGCTCTTCACGTACTTCGCGACCGCCCAGGCGAACATCAGGTCGTCCAGCTGTTGCGCGCTGGGCTGGGCCCGGGTGACGATCTTCAGGTCCGAGCGCGACAACACGTGGTTGTCGGCCGTCTGGATCAGGATGCCCGAGCCGATGCGCTTCATGTCGTGCGAGTTGCGGCCTTGCATCCAGGCCGAGTCGCCGCCTGTGGGCAGGGCAATCTGCAGCACGCGCACATTTTTCTTGGCGCCGAAGACGGCCAGCGCCTCGGCGGTGTAGGCCGGTGCGATCAGCACTTCCATGAACTGCTTGGCCGCGAGCGTGGCGACTTCGGCGTCGACTTCGCAGTTGAACGCGATGATGCCGCCGAAGGCCGAGGTCGGATCGGTCTTGAAGGCCTTGGCGTAGGCCTCGGCCGCATCGGCACCGAGTGCCACACCGCAGGGGTTGGCGTGCTTGACGATCACGCAGGCCGGCCCGGCCAAACTCTTGACGCATTCCCACGCCGCATCGGCGTCGGCAATGTTGTTGTACGACAGCTCCTTGCCTTGCAGCTGCCGCGCGCTGACCAGCGAACCGGGGGCAGGGTGCAGGTCGCGGTAGAACGCCGCACTCTGGTGCGGGTTCTCGCCATAACGCAGGTCTTGCAGCTTGACGAAGCGGCCATTGCTTTGCGCCGGGTACTCGCTGCGTGTGCCATCGGCTTGCAGCGACGACAGGTGGTCGCTGATCGCGGCGTCGTAGTTCGAGATGCGGTTGAACGCCGCCACCGCGAGCGCGAACTTGGTGCCGCTGCTAACGCTGCCCTGCGATTTCAACTCGCTCACCACCTGGGCGTATTGCGAGGCGTCGGTCAGCACCGCCACGTCTTTCCAGTTCTTGGCCGCAGAGCGCACCATCGCCGGGCCGCCGATGTCGATGTTTTCGATCGCGTCTTCGAGCGTGCAGCCGGGTTGGGCCACGGTGGCCTCGAACGGGTAGAGGTTGACGACCAGCAGGTCGATGGGGTCGATGCGGTGCTCGCGCAGCGCCGCCATGTGCGCCGGCACGTCGCGCCGCGCGAGCAGGCCGCCGTGGATGGTGGGGTGCAGCGTCTTCACGCGCCCGTCCAGCATCTCGGGGAAACCGGTGTGCTCCGCGACCTCGGTCACCGGCAGGCCGGCTTCGGCCAGCAGCTTGGCGGTGCCGCCGGTGGACAGCAGCTTGCAGCCCAGCAGGTGCAGTTCGCGCGCGAGTTCGAGCACGCCAGTCTTGTCGGATACGGAAATCAGGGCTTGCATCGAAGGCTTTCGGATATCTGCGTTACTTGATCAGCTTGTGATCGAGCAGCTTGCGGCGCAGGGTGTTGCGGTTGATGCCCAGCCATTCGGCGGCCTTGCTCTGGTTGTTGTCGGCATGCTTCATCACCACGTCGAGCAGCGGCTTTTCGGTGACCTTCAGGATCATGTCGTACAGGGCCGTGGGTTCGACGCCGCGCAGATCCTTGAAGTACGCCTCCAGGCTGTCGCGTATGCATTCTTCGATGTGCTTCTTGCTCATGCTTGTTCTGGGGTGAGGGCTGGGTGGGCTGCCTGGCTCCAGGCCGGCAATCGCCAGAGCTTGTCGGCGAGCTGGTCGAACCAGTCGCTGACTGCGCTGACTTGTGCCTGGCTGGTGTCGAGCGTGTTCATGTGGGCGCGAAAAATTTCACCGTCGGGCAGCGGGCGCACGGCCCAGCCGATGTGCTTGCGGGCGCTGCGAACGCCGGCGTCTTCGCCGTACAGACCATAGTGGTCGTCCAGGTGTTCGAGCAGCCAGGCCTTGGCCTGCCGCACCTCGGGGCCGGGCAAGTGCTCGCCGGTTTCCAGAAAGTGCGCGATCTCGCGAAAGATCCAGGGCCGTCCCTGTGCGGCGCGGCCGATCATGATGGCGTCGGCACCGGTGGTGGCCAACACCGCGCGCGCCTTCTCGGGCGTGTCGATGTCGCCATTGGCCACCACGGGAATGCGCAGCGCGGCTTTCACGGCAGCGATGGTGGCGTACTCGGCCTGGCCGCCGTAACCTTGTTCGCGGGTGCGGCCGTGCACGGTGACCATCGACACGCCGGCACGCTCGGCAGCGCGGGCGATGCTGACGGCATTGCGTTCGGCCTGGCACCAGCCGGTGCGCATCTTCAGGGTGACCGGCA
>DASQOS010000118.1:0-2307 GCA_035644375.1 Rhizobacter sp. | reverse complement strand
TTCGTTGAAGCGCCGTCGCAGATGCTGGAAGACTGGGTCTACGACGCGCAGGTGCTGGCCTTGTTCCAGGAGGTGTGCGCCACCTGCAAACCGGTACCGGCCGAGTTGCTGGCGCAGGCGACGCAGGCGCGCGATTTCGGCAAGGGCGTGATGTTCGGGCGCCAGCACCTGTTTGCCAGCTACGACCTGGCGCTGCACACGCGCGACGCACCGCAACCGCTGCCGACCTGGGTGAAGATGGAAAGCGCCACGCCGCTCGGTCACGTGGACGGCACTTTGTTTCCGGCGGGTTTTGCACACATCGCGGGGGGTTATGCGGCCGGCTATTACAGTTACCTGTGGAGCCTGGTGCTGGCCGAAGACTTGCGCACGGCGTTTGCTGCAGACCGGTTGAGCGCCAAGGTCGGCGCGCGCTACCGGGCCCGGGTGTTGTCGCAGGGCGCGCAGGTGCTGCCGGCCGAGATGATGCGGCGTTTCCTGGGGCGGGACACCAACAGCAAGGCTTTTTTCTTGGCGCTGAAGCGGCAGCCCAAGAGCCGGGTGATGCCGGTTGCGGAACCGGCCGCGTCGCATTGAACCCTCTCCGCACGCAACGAAGGAGCGCCCATGAACGAAGTCAACCCGCGCGAGTTCAACCAGCAGGTCCACCTGGTCTCGCGCCCGGAGGGCGAGGCCAGCGCCGCCAACTTTCGCCTGGTGCAAAAACCGGCGCCTGCAGCACAAGACCTGAAAGACGGCGAGGTGCTGGTGCGCAACCACTACCTGTCGCTCGACCCCTACATGCGTGGGCGCATGAACGACAGCAAGAGTTATGCGCAACCGCAGCCGCTGGACGAGGTGATGCTCGGCGGCACGGTCGGCGAGGTGCTGGCCTCCAAGAGTCCGCGTTTCCAGGCCGGCGACAAGGTCAGCGGCCTCGGGGGGTGGCAACAGTATTGGGTGGCCGATGTGCGTCAGCCCGGCGTGCTGCGCAAGGTCGATGCGACGCGCATCCCGTTGTCTGCGTACTTGGGTGCCGTGGGCATGCCGGGCGTCACCGCGTGGTACGGCTTGATGAAAGTGTGTGAGCCCAGGCCGGGCGAAACCATGGTGGTCAGCGCCGCCAGTGGGGCGGTCGGCAGCGTGGTGGGGCAGTTGGCGAAGGTGCGTGGCTGCCGCGTCGTCGGCGTCGCAGGCGGGCCGGACAAATCGGCCTACGTGGTCGATGAACTCGGCTTCGACGCGTGTGTGGATTACAAGGCGCACGCCGATTCGAAGTCGCTCTATGCGGCGCTCAAAGCGGTCACGCCAGAAGGCGTCGATGGTTATTTCGACAACGTGGGCGGCGCGGTGCTCGACGCGGTGATGGCGCGCATGAACGCCTTCGGCCGCATCGCGGTGTGCGGAATGATCGCCGGCTACAACGGCGAAGCGATTGCTATGGCGCGGCCGCAACTCATCGTGCAGTCGCGCTTGAAGCTGCAGGGCTTCATCGTCAGTGAGCACATGGAGGTGTGGCCCGAGGCGCTGCAAGAGCTTGCAGCGCTGGTCAGCTCGGGCCGGTTGAAATATCGCGAGACGGTGGCGCCGAACATCGAATCGGCACCCGAAGCGTTTCTGGGCCTGTTGAAGGGCCGCAACTTTGGCAAGCAGGTCGTCAAGCTGATCTGAACGCCGAGTTCGAGCATGGGCAGCACGCACGAGGTATTCAATCAGCCCGAGCCGCTGGTGGGCTACAACCTGTTCGCCGGCAACCGGCCGCTGCAGGACGCGCTGCGCTTCAATGCGCCGGCGCTGCACACGGCCGAGCTGGCGCAGCTTGGCGAGACCCTGGGGCGCGCCGACATGCAAGCCCATGCGCGGCTGGCCAACGTCCATCCCCCGCAGCTGATCACGCACGACCGCAGCGGCCGGCGCGTCGACCGGGTCGAGTTCCACCCTAGCTACCATGTGCTGATGCACCTGGCCGCCCATGCCGGCTTGCACGGCTCGCCATGGGCCGAAAGCGCAACCCAGCCGCACGCCCACGTGCGCCGCGCTGCCGGCTTCATGCTGTTCACCGAACTCGAGCCGTCGACGCTGTGCCCGATCTCGATGACCTATGCGGTGACGCCGGCGCTGCGCGGCAACCCGGCCATCGCCGCCGAGTGGGAACCGATGCTGACGAAGCGCCACTACGACGGCCGCTTCGTGGCGGCACCGCAAAAGAACGGCGTGACCCTGGGCATGGGCATGACGGAGAAGCAGGGCGGCTCCGACGTTCGCGCCAACACCACGCAAGCCACGCCGGACGGCAGCGATGCCTGGGGCCAGCGCTACCGGCTGCTG
>DASQOS010000117.1:0-2143 GCA_035644375.1 Rhizobacter sp. | reverse complement strand
CGCAGCTCCGGGGTCGGTGCGATTCGAGGTGCGCGCTGCCGATCGCTTGGTGGCATCCGGGCATTTCGAGGATGCTGCATGAGCCCGCCGGGCCGCCCCAAGGGCGAATACCGGAGTGCGCAGCACGAAGGTCCTCCAATGAGCCCGCCGGGCCGCCCCAAGGGCGAATACCGGAGTGCGCAGCACGAAGCTACCCCAGTGAGCCCGCCGGGCGAGCGCAGCGCCATCAACTGGGCCGCTGAACGCGAGCGCAGCCACATCTGGGCACTGCACCTGATCCGCTGGATCGCGCTCACCGCGGGACGTTCGGCCACCCGTTGTCTGCTGCACCCGATCGCGTTCTACTTTCTGCTGACCCATGGCAAGGCGCGCCGCGCGTCGGCGCGTTATCTGAGCCGCGCGCTCAAGCGCCCGGCGGGTTGGCGCGATGTGTACCGCCACATCCACTGCTTCGCGTCCACCGTGCTCGACCGCATTTATTTTCTGCAGGAGCGGTTCGATCAATTCGACATCACGCTGACAGACGGCGCGGTGATCCACAACCCGATTGACACCGGCGAAGGCGTCATGGCCGTGGGCGCGCACCTGGGCAGCTTCGAGGCGCTGCGGGCCGTCGCGCAAAGCCGTGGCGGGCGCGTGGCCATGCTGATGTATGAAGACAATGCGCGGCTCATCAACGCCACATTGGCAGCCGTGGCGCCGCAGGCCAGGCTGCACACGATCCCGCTCGGGCAACCCGGCGCAATGCTGTCGCTGCGCCGCTGGCTCGACGAGGGCGGCATCGCCGGCTTGCTGGCCGATCGGACCTTGCCCGGGCATTCGGCACGCTCGCGCACGCTGTGGCTGGAGTTCCTGGGCCAGCCCGCCGCGTTTTCGGACGGACCGTTCCGGCTCGCTGCCCTGCTGCGGCGGCGGATGATTTTCGCAGCCGGCCTCTACCACGGGGGCAACCGTTATGAGCTGCGTTTTGCCGAGTTGGCGGACTTTCGGATGCTGGCCGCCGAAAACCGCGAAGATGCTGATCGACGGGTGCGTGAGGCGATGTTGCGTTACGTCAGGCTGCTCGAATCCCTGTGCCTGCAGGCGCCGTACAACTGGTTCAACTTTTTCGATTTCTGGGCCGATGATGCCGATCCGTCCGACCCTCCACAGCCCGATGCGGCGCACTGATCGGCGTGCCGCGTTGGCACGCCTCGGCGCCGGGGGCTTGGCCGCACTGCTGCTGCCGGCGCCGCTGCGCGCGCAGACCGCGTTTGGGCTGCCGCAGTTGACGCAATTGTTGTCGCAGGCAAAAAGTGGCGAGGCCAGCTTCACCGAGACGCGCACGGTCAGCATCCTGGAACAGACCCTCAAATCTTCGGGCCGCCTGTCGTTCGCCGCGCCCGACACCTTTGTGCGCGAGACCCTCAAGCCGCGCCAGGAAAAGGTGGCGGTGGTGGGCAACAAAGTGACGCTGAGCTCGGGCAGCCGCAGCCGCACCGTGCCGCTCGATTCGGTGCCTGAAGCAGCGGTCATCATGGAAGCGATCCGCGGCACGCTCACTGGCAACCGCGAACTGCTGGAGCGCCACTTCGGCGCCACGGTGTCGGGCAACGCCCAGCGCTGGACGCTCGAACTGGTGCCGCTCGAATCGCGCTTGCAAGAGCTGGTGAAGTCGGTCCAGCTGACGGGCCAGCAGGCGCTGGTGCGCGAGGTGGTGGTTGCGATGGCCGACGGCGATCGCTCGGTGATGAGCATCGAACCCGTCACACCGTCCGCCAAACCTGCCAGCGCGGCGAATTGAAAGCGGCGATGTCCGATACCGGTCAGCGCCGAGGACCCTTCGCAAGCCGGACCGTGCTGGTCGTGTGGCTGGTGGGCGTGCTGGCGGCGCTTGGCGTCACCTGGCGCACGCACTACGTGGCCGACTTGTCGGCGTTCCTGCCCTCGACCCCGAGCGCCGAGCAGGCGGTGCTGCTCGACCAGCTGCGCAGCGGGGTGGCCGCGCGGCTGCTGCTGATCGGCATCGAAGGCGGCACGCGCGAGGCGCGCAGCAAGGCGTCCGTGCAATTGGCGCGCAGCTTGCGCCAGAGCGGCGCGTTCGAGGCGGTGCACAACGGCGACAAGTCCGAGTTCGAGTCCACGGGCAAGTTTCTTTTCGAGC
>DASQOS010000116.1:0-3866 GCA_035644375.1 Rhizobacter sp. | reverse complement strand
AACGCCACCAAGTTCTCGACCGCCGGTCTGACGGTCAACGGGTCCACCTTCGCTACCGCTGCACCGGCACAGGCCAAGAGCGAGCACAAGAAGGCCGCAAGCGCCAAGAAGGATGACAAGAAGTAATCCGTGGCGCCATCTCAAAACGCCCCGCTGAAGCGGGGCGTTTTTCATTCCAGCTCTGTGGTGTGGAAGTCGGTGTCGGCCACCGGTGCCAGCGGTTCGTACGGTTCATCCGTTTGCTTCCAACCGAAGAAACGAACCACTTCCTCGCGGCGTGCCAAGGTGTCGGCCACGCCAAGCGCCACCAGCTCGCTCGTGTAGGCCGACTCGAACAGCAGGTAGCTTGCCAGCGCCGCGCCGCCCGGATCTTCGCCCTCGCCCGACACACCCACGCCGCGCAACAGCGCCCGCACCGGCAACGGCAGGCTGTTGATGTGTTTCGCTGCCAAGTCGTCCAGCCGTTCCGACGGTGCGATCACCAGCACGTCGATCGGTCGCAGCGACGTCGACGCCAGTGCCTCGGCGGGCAGCAAGGCGAGTGTGTTGTTGATGCGTTGCAAGCGCTCCACATCCACGGCCAGCGCATCCAGAAAGATGTTCGACAGCGCATGGCCCGCAATCTGCGCCACGCTCGGGTAGGCATCGCTGACCTTGCGCCGGCCCGGGGGCTCGTGCATGCGGCCGGCACCGATCACGAGGATGCGGGTTGCACCCAAATGCACCGCCGGCGAGATCGGCGCCGATTGGCGCATCGAGCCGTCGCCAAAATACTCGACCGCGCCATCGAAATTGAGTGGCACCGCCGGGAACACAAAGGGAATCGCCGCCGAGGCCATCAAATGATCGATGGTGATGGCGTCGCGGACTGCGACGCGCTGCGAACGCAGCCACGGCACGAATTCCTGCACCGCGTCGTAGAAGGTCACGTGGATGCCCGAGCTGTAGCTCGAGGCCGTGACGGCGAAAGCCTGCAGATGGCCCGCGCGCATCAGGCGGTGCAGCCGCCTGACCTTCACCATGTGGGTCAGCAACGCGTGCAGCGGCGAGTTGTCGAGCAGCGAACGTGGCCGCGAGCGCCGGAAACGCGCGATCACCCAGCCCATCGACATCATCGTCAGCCAGCGTGCGCCGGTACGGATCACGCCGATGGAATCGCTGCGATAGACCTGTTCGGCGCGGAAGTTTTCCCACACGTGGGCAAGTGCCATGACCGCGGCGTCGAAGTTGTCGCAGTGGCTGGCCAGCACCGCGGCGTTGATGGCACCCGCCGAGGTGCCGGTCAGCACCGGAAAGGGATTGCTCTTGTCGGACGGCCGAATGTCTTGGCGAATCTGGACCAAGGCCTTCAGCACGCCCACCTGATAAGCGGCGCGGGCACCACCGCCGGTGAGGATCAGGCCTGTTGTCGCGGGCTTTTGCATGGCCTGCAGTGTAGACAGGCCGCCACGAAAACCGGTCGGGTCAGGCCCGTAGGCGTGGTGCCAAAACCGCAGTCAAACTCACACACTGCGGGTTTTACTGGAGCCGGTCAATCGTGATCGTGTCCGTGCCCATGCCCGTGTCCACGGTCATGGTGGTCGTCGTCGTCATGTCTGTCGTCGCGACGCTCGTGGTGCCTGTCCTCACGGCGCTCCTCGCGATGCGAATAGTGCTCGCGATACCAATCGTCACGAACGAAATACACCGGTTGGCCACACGCGGCGTACTCGCGGCAATAACGACCCCAGTTCTTCTCATACCCCGGAGGCACGTGCAGGTAGATGGGCCGCTGCTGCACGGCCACCGGCCCCGGCACGATCACCACCGGTTGCGGATACATCAGCACCGGCTGCACAGGGACGTTGCCGATGTCGACACGGCCATACACCCCAGGCTGGTTGATGCTCACCGACACGCCCACGCTGGGCGACGCAAAAGCTGACACGCCGGCTGCAGCCAGCGACATGGCAATCAAAAATCGTTTCATGGCGGGTCTCCGTTCGAATTGATCAATCGATCATTTGTCGGACATCAACGCGCCAACAACAAGGCGCGATGACAGGTGTCAGTCATAAACCACCCTGGCGTGGCCATGACTGCCCTCGCTCCAGCGCGCCAAGGCGGCATCGGTCGGGAAAAACCGCCCTTCGTCGCCCAGTTCCAGTTCGGCGCTCGCCGCGCTGCGCTGCAACACCAAACGCACGGCCAGGCCTTGCGACACAGAACCCTGGTCGGTGGTCAGGCGCCGGCTGGGGAAGTCGCGCAACACCTCGGCCACAGGCGGAACACTGCCATTGACCTCCACACGCAGGTACTTGCCGAAGCGGCAGCGCGCCGCCGCCAGATCCCACACCTGCTGCACGTTCAGCCGCATGCCGCCCGAGAACCGATCGGGCTGCACCTTGCCCAGCACGACGATCAGTTCGTCGTCCTTCAGCAGGTCTTTATTCGCGTTCAGCAGTTCTTCGTTGGCCACGGCCTCGATGGCTTCACTTTTGTCGTCGAGCTTGAAAATGGCCACACGGCCACGCTGGCCATTGATGACGCGCAGGTCGCCCACGATGCCGACCAGTATTTGCGGCTCCCGGCTGTCGATCAGATCGGCGATCCTGCGTTTGGCGAACTGCCGCACTTCGGCCTCGCACTGGTCGAACAAATGGCCCGACAGATAAAAGCCCAGCGCGGTCTTTTCCAGACTCAAGCGCTCCTTGATGCTCCACGCAGGCGCATTCACCAGCTGCGGCTCCTGCGTCGACGCCGCATGCGAATCGGCGAAGTCGAACAGCCCGCCCTGGTCCGCATGCGCGGCCTGCGTGTCGGCGTAGTCGAAGGCCAGCCCGACGCTGGCCAGCAGGGCCGAACGTTCGGCATGCAGCAAATCGAATGCGCCGGCCTTGATCAGCGCTTCCACCGTGCGCTTGTTGATGCGGCTGCGGTCGACGCGTGCACAGAAGTCGAACAGACTCTTGAACGGACCGCCTTCGTCACGCGCCTGGATGATGGCCTCGATGACACTTTGGCCCGTGCCCTTGACGGCGCCCAGGCCGTAGCGCACCACCTTGTCGGCCACCGGCTCGAAGCGGTAGCCACCGGTGTTGATGTTGGGCGGCTCGAAGCCCGTGCCCAGCGCCACCGCGTCGTCGTGAAAGATCTTGATCTTGTCGGTGTCGTCCAGCGCCACGCTCATGTTGGCTGCGGTGAATTCGGCCGGGTAGTGAACCTTGAGCCAGGCCGTGTGGTACGACAGCAAGGCATAGGCCGCGGCGTGCGACTTGTTGAAGCCGTAGCCGGCAAACTTCTCCATCAGGTCGAAGATCTCGTTGGCCAGCGGCTCGGCAATGCCATTCTTGGCCGCACCCTCGGCAAACGTCGCGCGGTGCAACACCATCTCTTCGAGCTTTTTCTTGCCCATCGCGCGGCGCAGCAAGTCGGCGCCGCCCAGCGAATAGCCGCCCAGGCGCTGCGCCACCTGCATCACCTGTTCCTGGTAGACCATGATCCCGTAGGTTTCTTCCAGCACCTCGCGCATCAGCGGGTGCGGGTAGTCGACCTCTTCGCGCCCGTGCTTGCGCGCGCAAAAGCTCGGGATCAGGTCCATCGGGCCGGGCCGGTACAAGGCCACCAGCGCGATCACGTCTTCGAACACGCTCGGCTTGGCGTCGCGCAGCATGCGCTGCATGCCCGAGCTTTCCAGCTGGAACACCGCGACCGTCTTGCCCTCGCTCATCAGCCGGTAGGCACCGCGGTCGTTCAGCGGCAGATTTTCCAGGCAGAACTCGCGCTGGTCGGCATGCCGCGCGCGGATGAATTCCTTGGCCTGCTCCAGCACCGTCAAGGTCGCCAGGCCCAGAAAGTCGAACTTCACCAGGCCGATGGCTTCGACA
>DASQOS010000115.1:0-3089 GCA_035644375.1 Rhizobacter sp. | reverse complement strand
CGCGCCTGGACGTGCGCCTGGTCGACACCGCAAGGCAGCCACTGCGCGTCATCGTCGACTCGAAGCTGGAAACGCCCCCCTCCGCGCGCATTCTCGAGTTGCCCGGCCACGCGCTGCTTTACGCCGCCATGGCCGATGTCGCGCGCGCCGAGTCCTTGCGTGCACAAGGCGCCGAGGTGGCGCTGGCGCCCGGCCCGGCAGGCAAGGTCGATCTGCCGACGCTGCTGCAAGACCTGGCTGCACGCGGCATCAACGAACTGCACGTGGAAGCGGGCCACAAGCTCAGCGGCTCGTTCGTGCGCGAAGGCCTGGTGGACGAATTTCTGATCTACATGGCGCCCAAGCTGCTCGGAGCCGGCCAGCCGCTCGCGTCGTTCGGGCCGCTGCTGCGGCTGGAAGACGGCGTGGGCCTGCGCTTCGTCAGCGTGACACCCCTCGGTGACGACTTGCGCATCCTGGCCCGCCCACTGGGTCGGGAATTGTTCTGACACCCGGCGTTGTACGCCTCGCATTGAGAGAATCCGCCCCATGTTCACCGGCATCGTCACAGGCATCGGCCACATCGTCGACATCAAACCGCTGGGCACCGAGCCGTCGCATGGCAAGCAGCTCATGTTGCAAACGCCTGCAGGCTACCTCGACGATGTGCAGCTCGGTGACAGCATCGCCATCAACGGCGCCTGCATGACGGTCACCGGCTTTGACGTCGCCACGCACTTGTTCAGCATCGACGTGTCGGCCGAGAGCCTGGACAAGACCGCTGGCCTGAGCGATCTGGGTTCGGTGAACCTGGAAAAAGCGCTGCGCGCCAACGACCGCCTCGGCGGTCACCTGGTCAGCGGCCATGTCGACGGCATCGGCCGAGTGCGGGTGTTTGCAGAAGTCGGCGAATCGTGGGAACTGCGCCTGCTGGCGCCCAAGCCACTGGGCCGTTTCCTCGCCTACAAGGGTTCGATCAGCGTCAACGGCGTCAGCCTGACCGTCAACCGTGTGACCGACATCGAAGGCGGCTGCGAATTCAGCATCAACCTGATCCCGCACACGCTGCACAACACCACGCTGGGCGGCCTGAAGGCGGGGCAGCATGTGAATCTGGAGATTGATCTCATCGCGCGCTACGTAGAGCGCATGCTCACCGCGCCTGCCGCCTGAGCTACTCCGCACAAACGCGGAAGCGAAGCGACCCGCTCATCCAGCAACGCCCAAGGGACGGGTCTCCCGGCCATCAGGGGTGGGCCTTGCAGGCCGCGGCGTCGCAGTGCGACGCCTCTTCGCCAGGCACATCACGTCCACTGGACGTGATGTGCCCGGGTTCAGCCCCTTGGGGGGGCAGGAGCGTCAGCGACTGGGGGGCTCTATCTCCCCAGAAGTTTTTGCCGCTTTTGAGTCTGGTCGATGTAGCGCTGCAAATTGCGCAGCACATCGCTTCCCGGATTGACGATTTCGCAGCCGATGCGCACGCCCTGCGCGTCGGGGTGTACGCAGGTCACATGCTGCATGCGCAGCGACAGCGTGATGCGGGTGTCGACGTCGAGTTCGATCTGCACGCCGTTGACGACCACGCCCGGGTCGAGGGCAGGCACATCGACGGGCAGGAACAGCGCACATCCGCCAATGCTCACGTCCAGCACGCGCAGAGTCAGCGACATGTCGGGAATCATCGGGTGACGCAAGCGCGCCGTCGGTGCGTTGCGAAGCAAGGGCCGAACGCGAAAGCCGTTGCGGCGCTGAAAGCGAAATACCTCGCGCGGCAAAGAGCAGTTCAGCACGCTGGTCGTGTCACCGCGCACCAGCACGAAATTCTGGGCGTCGAACTGCAGCTTGATGTTGTCGACATACGCCACCACCACGGCCTCGTCGGCCTCGATCAGCGCCTGTACCGGGCCGCAGTCGGCGTCGGCTGCGAAGCTGATGACGCCGCGCGCGCCGTCCACGCTCCACAGCGTGGTGGTGTAAGCGGTGCCGTCGCTGCCGTTCAGGTTCAGCACTGTGCAGCCATCGTTGAGCTGCTTCAACACGCTCACGATCTCGACCGGCGCCGTGATGCGAAAGTCTTCCAGGCCGCCATGCACAGCGGCCAGTTCGTCGAGCGGCATGGGCAAGGTGTCCAAGGGAGCTCCAGTTCCTGGCAGCGTTGAAGTGCGTCTGTCAGTGGACCGACTTGGGGCGGCCCGCCAGCAAGTCGTCCAGGTCTTCCAGCCAGGGTTCGGCCAGCTGCCGAATCTCGGCGTCGTTCACCAGGATGCGCTGCATGATGCGCGACTTGAGTTGAGCCTCTTCAACGCCCAGCTGCTGCGCATTCGCTGCATGCTTGAGTTGCGAGATCAGCAAGGCACAGGCTCCTTCGAGCTTGACCACTTGATCCCAATCGCCAGAGCGTGCGGCCGCCAACATGTCTGCACTGGCTTTTTCAATGGCTTCGTAATAGTTCAACAGGGCCGAGTTCATGGGGACTCCAGGCAAGGGCAGGTGGCGTTGGTACGTTGATCGCATTCAGAGTTTCTCGCCTTCGCGCGGATTGATCGAAGCCCAGGCGCTGCGCAGCGGTTCGACCAGCCGAACGCATTCGTCCAGCGAAGCCTCATCGTTGTGACGGTTGGCATAAGTCAGCCTCATGTTGATGTAAGCGTACAGCTCGTTCAGATCGGAGGCCAATGCGCCACCTTCGGCCAGGTTCAGACCCGCCTTGAGACCTTCGTCAACGATGCGCACGGCGCGTCCAATGGCATGTCCCTTGGCGGCAATGTTCTTGCTGCGCATGGCGCCACGCGCCTGGGCAATCGATTCGATCAGACCGTCGAACAGCAGGGCAACAAGGTGGTGCGGAGAGGCGCCATCCACGCTCGTGGTGACCTGCACTTCCTGATAGGCATGGCTTTGGCGGTTGGACGGGGAAGCAAACGCTGCTGAGGCGAACATGAGCTTGGCTTTCTGTTGGAACTTGGTGCCTATTTATCGGCCATCCTGGCGCTGGTCTTTAGCACAAAGGAAACGCCGGGCCGTCCCCAAGTTTCCTTTGCTCCTCTCGGGGGACGGACGCGCAAAGCGCGGCCTTGGGGCATACAAAGGAAACGCCGGGCCGTCCCCAA
>DASQOS010000114.1:0-3794 GCA_035644375.1 Rhizobacter sp. | reverse complement strand
TGGTCGGCCGACGCGGCCTGGTCGAGCCGCTCCTCGCGCATCGAGAAGCCTTGCGCCGCCATGTGGCGATTGAAGGTGGGCCGGTTGCCGCGATCGGGGTCGACGATCCAGACCTCGGCGCTGCGGCCGGCCAGGCGCCCGATGAAAGCCGCCAGCTGGCCGCCTTCATCGCGTTCGTAGAGCAGGTCGCTGCCGATGATCAGGTCGTACGGGCCGTGCGGAAGGGGGTGCAATGCGGCCGAGGCCGGCAGCGCTATGGCGCCCCAGTGGCCATGCCGGTATTTCATCGGCGGCAGCGCATTCAGGTGCAGGTTCTGTTCCAGAAAACTGGCGGCCAATGGATGGCAGTCGCTGGCGGTGACATCGTTGCCGCGGCGGTGACCGACCAGGCTGGCCAGCGCCAGCCCGCAGCCGATTTCCAGGATGCGCTCGCCGGCACACACCGGATGCGCCGCCATGCGTGCGGCCAGCTGCGCGCCGGATGGCCACAACAAGCCGAACAAGGGCCACGCGGCCGATGAAATGCCCAGGGCTTCGGCTTCGCCGGCGGGATCGAAGAACTGCTGGCGGTCCAGCAGCGAACGAATGATCAGGTCGGCATCACCGGCGACGGCGACGTGCTCTTGTTTGACGTGGTAGCCAGGCATCGACCGGTGGGCGTGAAGCCCGCAGGAAGGCGTCGCGCAGCAGGGAAGGAAAGCCGAGTATGCGCGCGTGGCGCACCCGCTGCCGCCGCGGCGCTTCAGCGCGCCGACATGATGGCCAGCTTGCCTGGCGACACGCGCACGCGCAGGCTGGCCTCGTTGACCACACCGACGATCGCGTAGTCGCGCACATCGGTGTTGCGGCGCAGCGGCGCCAGCAGCGCTTCGCCGTTGCGCGCCATCAACGCGGCGACCACGGGTGTGCTGGCCGTGGTTCCGCGCTTGATCGCCACGCCGGCCTCGCCGGACTGCAGCGTGACAAAACAGCCCGGCGGAAAGATGCCGAACTCTTTCACCACGGCGGCCACGATCGGTGTCTTGTCGCCCTGCGTGAACAGGTCGCGGCCGGCCCGGTTGGCAGGCAGTGCACCGCGGCTGACGCGCGGGCTGAGCATGGCGGTGTACATGTCGACGCAGCGCAGCAGGGCTGCTGCGTCGCTGACTTCCTGGAGGGCGTTGGGATAGCCCTTGCCGCCCCGAATTTCATGGTGCTGTGCCACCGCGTTGAGCCAGATGGCGTCGGTGATGCCGGCAGCGCGCAGCATCGCGACGCTGCGCGTGGGATGGTCGTTGATCGAGCTGCGCTGCGCGGCGTTGGGCTGCATGGTCTGCAGCGCCAGCCGCGACTGCAGATCAAGGATGGACATGTTCATGGTCAGCGCGGCCTTGACCACGCGCTCCGTACCGGCCGCGTCCCACCCCAGCCGGCGCGACACCAGGTAGGTCGCGATGGCGCAGTGCACCGAGTGCGCCACGCCGTAGCTGCTTTCACCGCCCAAGGCCTCGGGCCGAACGATCTGGAAAATCGCGAGATCGGGATCGCGGTCGATCAGTGCCGTCAGCGGCATCAAGGTGTCGTGCAGCGTCTGGGCGAAGGCGGCGGGCTGCGTGCCGCGCAAGGTGCGCCCGACCCGTGCGATGCAGTGGCCCCACAAGACCGGCAGTTCTTCAGGCGGGGCCTCAAAGATCTCGGCACGCGGACCTTTGAGTTCTTCGGCGTCGACCATGGCTTTGCGGTCGAGCAAGGATTCGAGCTGCGCTTCGTTGAGCAAGACCTGTCCACGCGCCAGCAGCAAGGTGTGGTCCACGTTGCGGATGTTGAAGGGCACCGGGTGCCCCAGCTTCAGTCGGTGCTTGACGGCGGCGAGTGGTGAACAATCCATGGGTGTGAGGTGTGTTCTGTGCCTGGGGGGTCAAGCTCGGTGCATACGCCGCGTATTCGGCCCCGACATGCCCGCCCCAAGCACGGTGCTTACCCTAGGGGCCGTGAAAAATATCCACGGCTGCCCGGGGATCGGTTCAAGCAGCGTCTTCAGCGTCCGCGGTGGCAGGCCGGCCCGGTTCGATGGCGTGGTTTTTTTGCCGAAGCTTCGGACCCCTGCGGCCGCGCAGGGGCCGAGTTCCAGGGTTGAGTAGAGTTCGGGTCGGTATCGAACCCGCGCGGCGATCCAGGGTCCAGCCACAGCCAGATGAAAAACAGCCAATCCAGCGGTGGGCTGGTCTACTCCACCGACAGCGGCCGCATGTGCCCCGAATGTCGTCGGCCGCTGGCGCATTGCGTGTGCCGGCGGGCACCTGCAGGCGCAGCGGGCGACGGCATCGTGCGCGTGTCGCGTGAAACCAAAGGCCGCGCCGGCAAAGGCGTGACGCTGATCCGCGGTCTGGCGCTCGACGCGGCAGGCCTGGCCGCGCTCGCCAAGGAACTGAAGGCGGCCTGCGGCAGTGGCGGCACGGTGAAAGACGGCACGATCGAAATCCAGGGTGACCACTGCGACACGCTCGTCGAGCGGCTCAGGCAGCAGGGCTGGGTGGTCAAGCGCGCGGGCGGCTGACGCCGCGCACGGGTTCGTCCCTGGTGCGGCAATCACCCGCACCTGCAAGAACGTCGTGTGTCTGGTACCTTTCGCGCCAGACCGGATTTCGAGATCAGAGGAGACTGCGCATGAGCAGCTTGCAAGAACGCCTGCTTGCGTTGTCGCCCGCGCTGCTGAAAGGCATTCGCCGAGGCATTGAAAAAGAAAGCCTGCGTGCGCAACCCAGCGGCGACCTGGCGTTGACGCCGCACCCGCTGCCGCTCGGCTCGGCGCTCACCAACCCGAACCTCACCACCGATTTCAGCGAGTCGCAGATCGAGCTGGTCACCGGCGTGCACGACGGCGTGGAGGCCGTGCTGCAAGAGCTGACGCAGATCCACCAGTTCGTCTACCGCGTGCTGCGCGAAGCCGGCGACGAGATGCTGTGGGTTGCCAGCATGCCGTGCAGTCTGCCCACCGACGAGACGATTCCGCTGGGCCGCTATGGTTCGTCGAACGTCGGCCGCGCCAAGAGCGTGTACCGCATGGGGTTGGGCCACCGTTACGGCCGGCGCATGCAGACGATCTCGGGCATCCACTACAACTGGTCGCTGCCGGGCGTGTCGAACGAACAGTACTTCAGCCTGATCCGCAACTTCCGCCGCCATTCGTTCCTGCTGCTGTTTTTGTTCGGCGCGTCGCCGGCGGTGTGTTCGAGTTTCGTCAAGGGCCGGCCGCACGAACTGCAGCCGCTGGCCGACCAGTCGCTGTACATGCCGCACGGCAGCTCGTTGCGCATGGGGCGGCTGGGTTACCAGAGCGATGCGCAGGCGTCGCTGTCGGTCAGCTACAACAGCCTCGAAGGCTACGGCGCATCGCTGCAAGACGCGTTGACGCGGCCTTACCCGCCCTATGACGCCATCGGCGTGTGCAACCCGGGCGGCGAATACAACCAGCTCGCGACCAGCCTGCTGCAGATCGAGAACGAGTTCTACGGCACCATCCGCCCGAAGCGCGTGATCTATCCCGGCGAGCGGCCGCTGCACGCGCTGCGCGAGCGCGGCGTCGAGTATGTCGAGGTGCGCTGCATGGACCTCGACCCGTTCGAGCCGGTGGGCATCGGCGCGAGCACGATGCGCTTTCTCGACCAGTTCCTGCTGCACTGCCTGCTGGCCGACAGCCCGCCCGACACGCCGCGGGAGATCGCCGCGATCGGCGGCAACCAGCACGCGGCGGCGGCGCGCGGGCGCGAGCCGAACCTGAAGCTCAACCGCAACGAGAAGCTGGTCACGCTGCG
>DASQOS010000113.1:0-7040 GCA_035644375.1 Rhizobacter sp. | reverse complement strand
GGCATGGACATGGGCATCGTCAACGCCGGCATGGTGGGCGTCTACGACAACCTCGACCCGGCGCTGCGCGAACGTGTCGAAGACGTGGTGCTGAACCGCCAGCCGGTCTACAAAGAGGGCGAAGCGAAGCTCACGCCAGGCGAACGCCTGATCGAGATCGCCGACACAGCCAAGGGCGCGGCCAAGGACGACAGTGCCAAGTTCGCGTGGCGCGCCAAACCGGTCGCCGAACGCCTGAGCCATGCGCTGGTGCAAGGCATCAACGACTTCATCGCCGAAGACACCGAAGAGGTCTACCAGGCCATTCTGGCCACGGGCGGGCGTCCACTGCACGTGATCGAAGGCCCGCTGATGGACGGCATGAACGTCGTCGGCGACCTGTTCGGCCAGGGCAAGATGTTTTTGCCGCAGGTGGTGAAAAGCGCACGCGTGATGAAGCAGGCCGTCGCGCATCTGCTGCCCTACATCGAGGCCGAGAAACTCGCGATGGTCGAGGCCGGCGGCGAAGCCAAGGCCAAGGGCAAGATCATCATCGCCACCGTCAAGGGCGATGTGCACGACATCGGCAAGAACATCGTCACCGTCGTGCTCCAGTGCAACAACTTCGAGGTCGTCAACATGGGCGTGATGGTGCCGTGCCAGGACATCCTGGCGCGCGCCAAGGCCGAGGGCGCCGACATCATCGGGCTGTCCGGCCTGATCACGCCGAGCCTGGAGGAAATGCAGCACGTGGCCGGCGAGATGCAGCGCGACGACTACTTCCGCGACAGGAAGACGCCGCTGTTGATCGGCGGCGCCACCACCAGCCGCGTGCACACGGCGGTGAAGATCTCGCCGCATTACGACGGCCCGGTGGTCTACGTGCCCGATGCGAGCCGCAGCGTCAGCGTTTGCAGCGACTTGCTGAGCGACGAGCGGGCGACGGCCTACATCGCCGAACTGAACGCCGATTACGTGCGGGTGCGCGAACAGCATGCCAACAAGAAGGCCACGCCGCTGGTCACGCTGGCGCAGGCGCGCGCCAACAAGACGCCGATCGCCTGGTCGACGTACCTGCCGCCGAAGCCCAAGTTCACCGGCCGCCGCGTGTTCAAGAACTACGACCTGGGCGAGATCGCGCAGTGCATCGACTGGGCCCCGTTCTTCCAGACCTGGGACCTGGCGGGCGCCTACCCGGCGATCCTCCAGGACGAGGTCGTCGGCGACGCGGCGCGCAAGGTGCACGCCGATGGGCAAGCGATGCTGCAGCGCCTGGTGCAGGGCCGCTGGCTGACGGCCAATGGCGTGATCGGCCTGTTCCCCGCCAACACGGTGAATGACGACGACATCGAGGTCTACAGCGATGAGACGCGCAGCGAGGTGCTGATGACCTGGCGCGGCCTGCGCATGCAAAGCGTGCGGCCGGTGGTCGACGGCGTGCTGCGGCCCAACCGCTGCCTGTCCGATTTCATCGCGCCGAAAGACTCGGGCCAACCCGACTACATCGGCCTGTTTGCGGTGACCTCGGGCATCGGGACCGAGAAGAAGGAAAAGCAGTTCATCGACGACAACGACGACTACAGCGGCATCATGTTCAAGGCCTTGGCGGACCGCCTGGCCGAAGCCTTTGCCGAGCGCCTGCACCAGCGCGTGCGCAAGGAGTTCTGGGGC
The DNA here is from genome assembly GCA_035644375.1 of Rhizobacter sp. Taxonomy (GTDB): domain Bacteria; phylum Pseudomonadota; class Gammaproteobacteria; order Burkholderiales; family Burkholderiaceae_C; genus Rhizobacter. The sequence continues at coordinate 5,390 of DASQOS010000113.1, read as the reverse complement.
TACGCCGCGGACGAGGCGCTGAGCGCCGACGACCTGATCGCCGAGAAGTACCGCGGCATCCGCCCTGCGCCCGGCTATCCGGCCTGCCCCGACCACACCGTCAAGGGCGACATGTTCCGCGTGCTGAACGGCGCCGACATCGGCATGGCGCTCACCGAGAGCTGGGCCATGACGCCGGCTGCCAGCGTCAGCGGCTTCTACCTGGCGCATCCCGACGCGGCGTACTTCAACGTCGGCAAGATCGGCGACGACCAGCTGCGCGACTGGGCGCAACGGAGCGGGCAGGACCTGGACCAAGTCCGGCGCGCCTTGGCTTCGTTGTTGTAGGCGCCACGCGACAACCCGCGGGTGCCGACCCGCAGCGCCATCTAGGATTCCTGACTGCGGCCTGCGAACGCTGCGGTTACATCTTGAGCACATCGCGTGTGAACCCCGATCCGACAATGGACGTTCAAGTGTGGAGCGACGTCCTTTCCCGTCGCACCCAATCAGGACCTGCACCATGACTGTCTTTTCTACCTCTGCTGAACTCGCTGCTGCGTCCGCACCTGGTGCCGTGTCATCGACACCTCGGCGCACGGCATGGTGGGTGGCCAGCGGCCTGGGGTTGCTGGGGGCCGGCGCACTGGCTGCTGCGCTGGTGACCCAGCCGGCGCCGGATGCCGCGGCGCCGTTGAAAACCGCCACCAAGGCGGCGGGCGTCAAACCGTCGAACCGTGCAACGGAGGTCCGTGCCGCGGCCTGCGCCGAGTGCGGCACCGTGGAAAGCGTCAAGGCGGAAACCCAAAAGGGCGAAGCCACCGGTCTCGGCGCTGTGGCCGGAGGGGTACTTGGTGGCGTCGTGGGTCACCAGATGGGCGAAGGCAATGGCAAGAAAGCGATGACCGTGATCGGCGCCGTGGGTGGCGGGCTGGCCGGGCACGAAGTCGAGAAGCGTGCACGCAGCGTGACCGCGTACCAGGTGCGCGTGAGCATGGACGATGGCAGCACCCGCACCGTCACGCAGAGCACGGCTCCCGCAGTCGGTGCCCGTGTCGAAATCAACGGCCAACACCTCAAGCCATTGGCCGCCAAGAGCTGAACCGCGGTGGTGGTTTACTGCGCCGCCAGCACGCGGCGGTACTGAATCGTTTCGCCCAGGTGTGCGACCTGAATCGCCGCGCTGCCGGACAGGTCGGCGACGCTGCGCGCCATGCGCAACACACGGTGGTAGCTGCGTGCCGACCAGCCGAGCCGGGCGGCTGCGTTTTGCAGGAACTTGGAGGTGTCGTCGTCGAGCATGCAATGCGCATCGATGCCAGGCCCGTTCAACTGCGCATTGGTGCAACCCTGCCGAGCCAGAGCGATCTCGCGAGCGCGGGCGACGCGGTCCGCAATGGCCTCGGTCGACTCGCCGTCCGCCAGGGCCGCCAGCGTCTCGGGCGCAACGGCCGGAACCTCCACCTGCAGGTCGATGCGGTCGAGCAGCGGACCGCTGATGCGACCCTGGTAGCGCAACACGGCATCGGGTGCGCAGCGGCATGAACGCAGCGGGCTGCCCAGATGCCCGCAGGGGCACGGGTTCATGGCCGCAATGAGTTGGAAGCGCGCCGGGAATTCCGCTTGGCGCGCGGCCCTTGAAATGCTGATGCGACCGGTCTCCATCGGTTCTCGCAAGGCTTCCAGCGCAGCGCGCTGAAACTCGGGCAACTCGTCGAGGAACAGAACGCCGTGGTGGGCCAAAGAAATCTCGCCCGGGCGAGGCGGCGAACCGCCGCCGACCAGCGCCACAGACGATGCACTCGCATGCGGGGTTCGCAGGGGCCGCATTTTCCAACGCTCGGGTGCGAAGCTGCCGTTCAGGCTCAGCACCGCAGCCGATTCCAGCGCCTCGTCTTGCGTGAGCGTCGGCAGCAGGCTGGCAAAGCGCTGCGCCAGCATCGATTTTCCGGTGCCCGGCGGCCCGACCATCAACAGGCTGTGTCCGCCCGCCGCGGCAATTTCCAGCGCCCGCTTGGCGGCGGATTGCCCTTTCACTTCGCGCATGTCGAGTCGGTTCGCGGTGGCCGCCTGCACTTCGGCCACGGCGCGCGGCAGGTCGGTGGACAGGGCCGACTCGCCGGCCTGCAGTGCCTGCACGACCTCCAGCAGATGCCGTGCACCGTGAATCACCAGGCCGGTGACCAGAGCGGCTTCTTGCGCGCTGTCGTGCGGCAGCACCAGCGCCCGGACCGGCCGCCCGCGTGTGCTGGCACGGCGCAGTGCCAGCCCCAGCGCCAGAGCGCCACGCACCGGCCGCAGGTCACCGGCCAGCGACAGCTCGCCGGCAAATTCGAATCCTGCCAGGCGTTGCAGATCGATCTGCCCACTGGCTGCCAGGATGCCCAGCGCGATCGGCAAGTCGAACCGGCCCGACTCTTTGGGCAAGTCCGCCGGCGCGAGATTGACGGTGATGCGCTTGTTGTGTGGAAAGGCCAACCCGCTGTTTTGCAGCGCGGCACGCACACGCTCTCGGGCTTCTTTGACCTCGGTGTCGGCCAAGCCCACCAGCGTGAAGCTGGGCAGACCATTGGCCAGATGCACCTCGACCGTGACTTCTGGCGCGTCGAGACCATCGAGAGCACGGCTGTGGATCACCGCTAGCGACATGACTTCCTCCCTGGGCGCAAGCGGTGCGTGAGACTGCCTGGCAATTTTTAGTTGCGTGCATTGTGCCCGCTTGCGCGTTGCCACTCAGCACGGGACATCGCCCACATTCCGCACCGAAGTCGGGCGCTCGCCACGCCGTTTGTTATAAATGCACTTATACAGTGCCTTCGGAGGGGCTAATGAACGCAGGGCGCCGCAGATGAGGGCGTGGCGCCCCAAAACGACCATGGCACAGAAGCTGCACATTGGCTTCGCGATTCACGGAGCGGGAAGAGCTCGACCCCCACGGTTGTGCTCCGCGCGAAGAAACCTTCTAAACCCTCAACAGGAGATGACCATGAAGATGGTGACTGCCATCGTCAAGCCGTTCAAGCTTGACGAAGTTCGTGAGGCCCTCAGCGCCATCGGCGTGCAGGGAATCACAGTGACCGAAGTCAAAGGCTTCGGTCGACAAAAAGGCCACACCGAGCTGTACCGCGGTGCGGAGTACGTCGTTGACTTCTTGCCCAAAGTGAAGATCGAGGCGGCGGTTGACGATGCGCTGATCGACCGTGTGATCGAAGCCATTGAAGGCGCCGCTCGCACCGGAAAGATCGGCGACGGCAAAATTTTTGTCTCGCCGCTTGAGCAGGTAGTCCGCATTCGCACCGGCGAAACGGGCAAGGACGCCCTTTGACGCGCAAAAGAGAAACCACATGAAAAAACTCATTGCTACCCTCGCCCTGGGCCTGTCGGTCATGGGCTTTACCGGAGCCGTTTTCGCGCAAGCCGCCTCGGCTCCGGAAGCTGCGGCATCAATGGCTGCGGCGCCCGCGTCTGCGGCCGCATCCAGCGCTGAGGCGCCTGCTTCGGCAGCGTCCGCAGCACCCACTCCCGTGGCCAACAAGGGCGACGTGGCGTGGATGATCGTTGCCACCGCGTTCGTCATCATGATGACGGTGCCGGGGCTGGCCTTGTTCTATGGCGGCCTGGTGCGCAGCAAGAACATGTTGTCCGTCTTGATGCAGGTGCTCGTCACCTTCTCGATGATCGTCGTGCTGTGGATGATCTATGGCTACAGCCTGGCCTTCTCGGAGGGCAACGCCTACGTCGGCGGCATGGATCGCTTGTTCATGAAGGGCCTGTTCAACGCAGCCGATGGCTCGTTTGCGATGGGTGCCACGTTCAGCAAGGGGGTCTACATTCCTGAACTGCTGTTCGCTGCCTTCCAGGCCACCTTTGCCGGCATCACGTGCTGTCTGATCGTCGGTTCCTTCGCTGAGCGCATCAAGTTCTCCGCGGTGCTGCTGTTCACGGCCCTGTGGTTCACCTTCAGCTATGCGCCGATTGCCCACATGGTGTGGTTCTGGATGGGCCCGGACGCCTACTCCGCGGCATCCGTGGTCGACCAGATGAACGCCAAGGCCGGTTTGGTTTGGCAGTGGGGTGCGCTCGACTTCGCAGGCGGTACCGTGGTGCACATCAACGCGGCCGTCGCCGGCCTGGTGGGTGCGTTCATGATCGGCAAGCGCGTCGGCTACGGCAAAGAGGCTTTCACGCCGCACTCGCTGACGCTGACGATGGTGGGCGCCTCGCTGCTGTGGGTTGGCTGGTTCGGCTTCAACGCCGGCTCGGCACTCGAAGCGGGCAACAGCGCGGTGCTGGCCTTCATGAACACCTTCGGTGCCACGGCTGCCGCGGTGTTGGCCTGGTCCATCGGTGAAGCGCTGATGAAGGGCAAGGCTTCGATGCTGGGTGCCGCCTCCGGTGCGGTGGCCGGTCTGGTCGCCATCACCCCGGCGGCGGGCAACGTGGGCCTGATGGGCGGCCTGGTGATCGGCTTCGTCGCCGGTTTCGCCTGCCTGTGGGGCGTCACGGGTCTGAAGAAGCTCCTCGGTGCCGATGACTCGCTGGATGTGTTCGGAGTGCACGGTGTCGGCGGTATCGTCGGCGCGCTGCTGACGGGCGTGTTCAACAACCAAGCGCTCGGAGGCCCCGGCCTGGTGGGTGACTGGGTGACCGCCGCGGTCACGTCCAACGGCATCGGCGCTCAGGTGTGGATCCAGTTCAAGGCCATCATCCTGACCATCGTCTGGTCGGGTGTGGTCTCGCTGGTGGCCTACAAGATCGTCGATCTGGTGGTCGGTCTGCGCGTCACGGAAGAAGAAGAGCGCGAAGGTCTGGACATCTCGGCCCATGGCGAGACGGCTTACCACGCATGATCTGAGTTGTCGCTTCACGAAAAGGCCACCGCGAGGTGGCCTTTTTCTTGGGCGCTCGCTTTTTTCGGCGAACGCGTGTTGCGCCGTGGCGGAATGCTTTGCGGTGCACGCTGCCTCTTGCGCTCGACGGCCCCCGCCTCAAATGCCTAGAATTCTTCACTCATCGCGCACATCGGGCTCTTGCCATGGTTCCTCACCTCATCACCGCACTCACCGGCCCGATCAACGAACTCGAACAGCGCATTCTCGAATCGCTGCCGGCCATCGAACGCTGGTTCCGGCTTGAGTGGATGGAGCACACGCCGCCGTTCTACACCTCGGTGGATGTGCGTAACGCGGGCTTCAAGCTGGCGCCGGTCGACACCAACCTGTTTCCCGGCGGGTTCAACAACCTGACCCAGGAAATGCTGCCGCTGGCCGTGCAGGCCGCGATGGCGGCGATCGAGAAGATTTGCCCTGAAGCCAAGAACTTGTTGCTGATCCCTGAAAAGCACACGCGCAACACGTTTTACCTGGCCAATGTGGCGCGCCTGATGCAGATCTTTCACCAGGCGGGTCTGA
>DASQOS010000112.1:0-4265 GCA_035644375.1 Rhizobacter sp. | reverse complement strand
CATCGCGCTGACCGCCACGGCCGACGACCTGACACGCGCCGACATCATCCAGCGGCTGCAGCTGCAGGATGCGCGCATCTTCATCAGCAGCTTCGACCGGCCGAACATCCGCTATGCGATCGTCGAGAAGGACAACGCGCGTGCGCAGCTGCTGCGCTTCATCGGCGACGAACATGAAGGCGAGGCCGGCATCGTCTACTGCCAGTCGCGCAAGAAGGTCGACGAGACCGCCGACTGGCTGAAGAGCGAAGGCATCTCGGCCTTGCCGTACCACGCCGGCCTGGACGCCGATGTGCGGCGCCGCCACCAGGACAAGTTCCTGCGTGAAGAAGGCATCGTGATGGTGGCGACCATCGCGTTCGGCATGGGCATCGACAAGCCGGACGTGCGCTTCGTCGCGCACCTGGACCTGCCGAAGAACATCGAGAGCTACTACCAGGAAACCGGCCGCGCAGGCCGCGATGGTTTGCCCGCCGACGCCTGGATGGCCTACGGCCTGGCCGACGTGGTGAACCAGCGCCGCATGATCGACGAAAGCCCGGCCGCCGAGGAATTCAAACGCGGCCAGGTCGGCAAGCTCGAAGCGCTGCTGGCGCTGGCCGAAGCGCACGACTGCCGCCGTATCAGGTTGCTCAGCTACTTCGGTGAACAGTACGGCGCGCCCGACGCCGGGCCGCCCCAAGGCGGGCGCCGCCCCCTCGGGGGGCAGGGAGAGCACGACGTGCCGACCGTGGGGGCTCAATGCGGCAACTGCGACAACTGCCTCAACGCGCCAGCGACCTGGGACGCGACCGAAGCCGCCCGCAAGGTGCTGAGCTGCATCTACCGCTTCCATCAAAACGGCGGCCAGCGCTTCGGCGCAGGCCACCTGATCGACGTGCTGCGCGGCAAGGTCACCGAAAAAGTGACGCAGTTCCGGCACCAGAGCCTGACCACCTTCGGCATTGGCGCCGACGTCACCGAACAGCAGTGGCGCGCGGTGCTGCGCCAGCTGATTGCGCTCGGCCATGTGCGCACCGAAGGCGACTACAACACGCTGGAGTTGACGCCGACTGCGCGCGAGGTGCTGCGCGGCAATGTGCAAATGCTGCTGCGCCTGGCCAGCGACACGCCGCGCCGCGGCAAGACCGGCAGGATCAGCAGCACCCGCGGCAAGGACAAGCCGCCGCCCGTGGAACTGGACGCATCCGGCCTGGCGCGCTTTGCCGCATTGAAGGCCTGGCGCGCCGAAGTCGCGCGCTCGCACAACCTGCCAGCCTACGTGGTGTTCCACGACGCGGCGCTGGCCGAGATGGCGCGCGCCCACCCTGATTCGCTGGACGCACTGGGGCAGATCAGCGGCGTCGGCGCAAAAAAGCTCGACGCCTACGGGCGCGAGATCCTGCGAGTCTTGGCTGGATAGAAAATATCCGGCTTGAAAGTACCCATGCCGGTCGTTCGAAACACTCTCGATGTGTCTCAGCTCAATCCAAACGCCGCTCTTCCTTTTGAGTTGCGCATGGAGGACTTCCAACTTGCGATTCAAGATGTCTATGACTTTTTCTTCGACGTCAACATAGGCCTCGTTGCAAAAGGTCTTGATCGTCTTGACGACACGCTGCGGCCTGCAATCATGTCGGGAGTGTTGTCCGACATGCTGACAGCGAGTCTTGCAAAGCACTCTCGAACGCTGGTCGTCAATTCCTACTTCAATGGACATCCTGATTTGGTCGTTAAAGGCAAGTACGCAAAAAATGCCATCAAAGCTGGCGAATATGGCGTTGAGATAAAAACTACGCGCAAAGCTGGTGGCGCAGTGGACACGCACGGTGCGCGCGATCAATGGATGTGCGTTTTTGTTTACGCAGTGGACAACGCAACTGAGCCCGCTACGGAGCGCTCTCCGATGAGTTTCACTGAGGTCTATCTCGGCGAAGTGCGCATCCAGGACTTCCGCAGGAACGCTCGCGGTGAGTTGGGAACACGAACCGCCACCCTTCATGCAGAAGGAATTGCGAAATTGCGGAGAAGCTGGATCTACAAAGCCATGTGACGCATCCGGTCGTCACGCATCGGTCTTCAGCGCCGCCAACTTCGGCAGCGCCTTGCATCCCAATTCAAAGTAGGCAGCATCACGCTCAACACCGATACTGCGATAGCCAATGGCCTCTGCCGCCGCCAGTGTCGAGGCAGACCCCGCGAAAGGATCCAGCACGACGCCGTGGCCGAGCGGAAGGACTCCTCTAACAACTTTTCGCATGAAGGCCTGCGGCTTCAGACTGGGGTGCATTGCAAGCTTGCGTTCTGTTGCTCGTGTGGGCGCCGATTCAATGAGGTCACCAAACGGCCTCTCTGCGGAAATTCGACGAAAACCGCCAGTGCCCCATTTCCTCAGGTTGTCCTGAACACGGCCTTCCACCGGCTTTCGGAACAGCAGCCAGGGTTCCCACATTGAGCGAGGCATGACGCTCACGTCACTGAACTCAACATGAGCCGCCTTGGGCCGATCACCACCCCGCATCGTCATCGTCGTACGCACTAGTTCACCTCTTCTTTCAAGACCGGCGCGTGCAAGAGCTCCAGAAACAATGAAAGAAAGCAATGGGTTACTGGCAACGACAACATTCGCACCTGGAACAAGTACGCGAATCAGGCTGCGCCCCCAAGACACAAAGAATTTGTCGAGTGCTTCGAGGTCACTTGGTTTGAGAACCGTGAAGCGCGGCAATGGGGCCCTCGTTGACCCATCAAAGCTTGGAGGGATGCGCCAGACCCCTCCGCGTCCACGGCGCAGTTTGTCCTGCTCAGCGTCTGAGTACTCGATCAAACCGTAAGGTGGGTCGGTAACTACAGCATGGATGGAGTTCTCGGGCTGCACAGATAGCCAAGCATTGCAGTCATGGTGGAAAAGAGTTGCACGTCCAAACGTGAACTGCTTGTTCTCCGCCGCAACCGGAACTGCCGGGTGCGGCACAGGGCTCTCAAATCCCTTAAGGGAGTATTGAGCCCGATCCATACGGGCAAACAGTTCTGGCGTGTTCAATCTAAGGTAGGACCGGACCGAAGACGACGGCACATCGCCAATTAACGAAACCACCTCATTGGTGATTTGCCGAACACTCGCGGAGGCTTGCCGTTCTTCGAGTACACGGACAATTGCGTCTCGAACTTCTCCTGGGCGACGGCGCATTGGTTCTGTAGGCAGCTTCGGTACCCGAGTATAGACGTCCAGACGTCTCTTCGAGTCTTTCAGGCGCCGATTTTTAGGGGTCGCGCAGCACCTGCGGCCACACCGGCCAAGCGCTGTTGAAGCGCACTGAGCCGTACACCGAACCCAGAATGTCGTCGGTGTCGTTGGGAGAAATGCGCAGCCATTTGGGCATCTGGCCCTGCGGGCGCGAGATCCTGCGCCTGCTGGAAACCCTGGCGTGACACCTATCGGGTGGTGAACGTGTCGAATAACACGATCGTGCGCTGCAGGGTGTCGTTCAATTCGGGCACCAGGGTCGGTCCGGCGGGGTCGCTGCGGTTCAGCATGGCGAGGTGGTAGGTGCGCCCCGGTTCGAGCAAGTTCGCCGGCGTGAGAGTCAGCCGGGCGCCGCGCAGATGGCTGGCCAGCGCCACACGTTCCAGGCCCGGGTCCAGCGGCGCGCCGCTGGCTTCGCGCTGCAGCACCAGCTCGGGCATCTGCGTCGCGTCCAGCGGGATCGAGAACGTCCAGTCGAACACGGTGTCGAGTGCGAGCCCATCCGTCGGGCCGATGTCGTAACGCAGCAAGCCCGGTGTGCCGGTCGGCGGAATGTTGTATCCGACGCCGGGCCGCAGCTCGACCAGCCCCTGCGCCCACCACAGAAAACCGCGGGCCGCCTGGTCCCAGGCCAGCTCGGTGGTGGTGTCGGCCATGCCGTTGCCATCGCCGTCCACGGCCAGGTCGGCGTTGCGCGAGCCCTCGGTCGACTGGGTACTCAGGCTGACGCTGCCGTGGCCCGGCGCCGCCACGCGGATCGAGCCGGTGTCGGGCAAGCGGCCGATCCAGCCGCTGACGCCGCCGGCCGTGGTCGTGACCGCGACCTGGCCTCCCAGGGCTTGGCTTTGCAGCGTGTACTGCAGGTCCACTGCGCCGCGGGCGTTCACGTAGTCGAGCTGCTTGCTCAGCTGCGGGCTGCCGATGCGTTCGGTGCTGGTCTGCGAGGACAGGTTGGTCATTTGCCACTGCAGGTCGTCAGCGGCGCCGCGGCTGACGCGCAGGTCCGTCCCGTCCTGGTTCATCAGAGACTCGAAGTGCA
>DASQOS010000111.1:0-2246 GCA_035644375.1 Rhizobacter sp. | reverse complement strand
ATCGAGCAGCGCAACAGCGGCCTGCTCATTTCTGCCATCGTGCTGGCGGGTCTGATGGGCGTTTCCGCCTTTGGCAACGCCACCTACTTCGGCGTCATCACGGTGCCCGCGCTGGCACCCGGCTTCATCTTTCCGGCCCTGCTCGTCGTCATCGGCAGCGGGCTGCTGGGCGGTCTGTTCTCGCGCTTGCTGCAGGCCTCGCTGATCGGCCAGCCGGACCGCATCGGCCAGTGGCGCCGCCGGCATCCGGTGGGGTTCGCGGCCATCTGCGGACTGGCCATCGCCCTGATCGGCTGGGCCAGCCAGGGCACCACTTTCGGCAGTGGCTACGACTACACGCGCCGCCTGCTCGAAGGCCACACCGACATGCCGCTGCTGTACGTGAGCCTGCGGCTGATCGCGACCTGGCTCGCGGCCTGGTCGGGCGTGCCGGGCGGAATCTTCGCGCCGTCGTTGGCCATCGGCGCCGGGCTGGGCAACGACGTGGCACTGTTGACCGGCTGGGACGCCAGCTCGGCCGCATTGATCGCACTCGGCATGGCCGGGTTTCTGGCCGCGGTGACGCAGGCGCCGATCACGGCCTTCATCATCGTGATGGAAATGGTCAACGGCCACTCCATGGTGCTGAGCCTGATGGCGGCCGCCCTCGGTGCCAGCCTGATCTCGCGCTGGATCAGCCGTCCGCTGTACAGCACGCTGGCGCAGGCGCAGCTGATGCGTCTTGCGCCGCTGGCATCCGAGGTTTCGCACAGCGCGGCGAATGACGGCGCCACCCGGGCCCCCGACCACAAGCCCTCCGGCGCCATCACCTGACCTAGACTGCGTGGGCCGGGCTGACGACAGGGCAGGACCGAGCGATCGACAGACCCCACCAGCGCCGCGGCCGCATTGCCGAGCCCAGCAGCGAACCGAGCACGCTTGTATTCTGTCGGCCCGCAGCACCCCCCGCCGAAACCATGATCGATCTGCACTACTGGACCACGCCCAACGGCCACAAGATCACCCTCTATCTTGAAGAGACCGGGCTGCCGTACCGCATCTTCCCGGTGAACATCGGCCAAGGCGATCAGTTCAAGCCCGACTTTCTGAGAATCGCACCGAACAACCGCATCCCCGCCATCGTCGACCACGCGCCTGCGGACGGCGGCAAACCCATTTCGGTGTTCGAATCCGGAGCGATCCTGCTGTACCTGGCCGACAAGACGGGGTTGCTGATCTCAAAGGCGCTGCGCGCGCGCACCGAGACGCTGCAGTGGCTGTTCTGGCAGATGGGCGGCCTCGGGCCGATGGCCGGGCAGAGCAACCACTTCAACTACGCCGCGCCGGAGCAGATTCCCTATGCCATCGACCGCTATGTGCGCGAGACCTCGCGCCTGTACGCCGTGCTCGACCACCAGCTCACCGGCCGCGAGTTCATCGCCGGCGACTATTCGATCGCCGACATTGCCTGCTACCCGTGGGTGCTGCCGCACCTGCGGCAGAAGCAGAAGATCGACGACTTCCCGAACCTGAAGCGCTGGCTGGACAACATCGCTGGGCGGCCCGCGGTGCAGCGCGCCTATGCCCGGGCCAGCGAAATCAACCCGCCCAAACCCGCCGCGCCGACGACCGATGCGGAGCGCAAGCTGCTGTACGGGCAAGACGCGAGCACCGTGCGCCGGGGCTGAGACCGGGGCCGGTTCACAGCTGAAATGCCAGCCCCAGCAGCAAGCCCTCGGCGATGTCGCGGACCAGACCCGGCGCCACCGCCACATAGGGGCGTGCCGTCAATCGTTCCGACTCGAACCACGCAGCGAAGCGCCGCACGTCGGCGGCCTTGTGAAAGGCCAGCATCAACTCGTAGTTGAGGAACAGGCTTCTGCTGTCGATGTTGGCCGAGCCCGTCAGGGCCAGCGCCTCGTCGATCAGCATCAGCTTGGCATGGATCATGTGCGGCGCCAGCCAGATGCGCGCTCCGGCCTGCGCCAGCGAACGCAGCGAGCGCGTGCGTGCCAGGTCCGACAGGCGGTGGTTCGACTTCGCAGGCAGCAGCAAATCCACGGCCACGCCGCGCTTGGCCGCCAGGCACAGAGCCATCAGCAGGGACGGCTCCGGCACGAAGTACGGTGTGACCAGCGCGATGTGGCGGCGCGCCCGGTAGGCCGAGGTGACCAGCAGCGCGTGGATGGTGTCGTCAGCCTGGTCGGGTCCGGATGCGACGAGTTGCGCCCCGTCCACCGGAAACGCCGTTCCCGACGGCCTTGCCG
>DASQOS010000110.1:0-3997 GCA_035644375.1 Rhizobacter sp. | reverse complement strand
GGTTCGCTGCTGTTGACAGCAAAGTACGGACTCTCGGCCTTGATTGCCTCGGAGTCGTTGGCCATGCTGGGCGGGCTGACCAGCATCAGCATCGCCGCGATCGCCGACAACGCGATGCACAGCAGGACGCGGCCGACGATGCTGAGCGGTCGCGGGGTGTGGCGGAACAAGCGCATGACATGTCTCCTTGGTGGCACAGCCGAAGCGGCGTGCTGTGCCGGCAAGGATCAAGGGGTCATGCGAAGCGAATTCGAAGTCCCGCGGGAGTTTTGTGAAGCGACGGTGAAGTCGACGGCTTACTTGGCGCCGATCGCCGGCAAGGACATCACCGCCAATGCGCCGCCACCCGCGGCATTGCCCAGCGTCACGCTGCCGTGGTGCAGCTCGGCGATCTCCTTGACGAACGACAAACCCAGGCCGGTGCTCTTCTTGTGGGAATGGGGCCGGGCGAGTGAATAGAACTTCTCGAACACCTTGCCTTCGGCGTAGTCGGGAATGCCGGGGCCGTGGTCGCGCACGCGGATGTCGAGCGTGCCGCGGTGGCGCTGCAGGTCGATCGCGACCGCGCCGCCTTGCGGCGAGAAGTCGACGGCGTTGTCGACCAGGTTGCTGAGGGCGCGTTGCAGCAAGAAGGCATCGCCTTCCACCTGGCTGTCGTCGCCGGGCTGCAGCACGATTTGCACGCCACGCGAAGCACCGCTGGCCTGTGCGCTGGCCACCACCTCGGCCAGCAAGCTGCGCATCGACACCGGCACCGCGTTGTCCAGGCTGCGGCGCGACTCCAGCGCGGTCAGCTCCATCATGCGGTCGACCAGCTCCTGGATGCGCTGCGTCTCGCGCGCGATGTTGGCGGCGAAGCGCGCACGGTCGGCATCCGGCATCGGCTCTTGCAACAGCTCTGCAGCACCGCGGATCGCCGACAGCGGGCTCTTCACTTCATGCGTCAGCGTCTGCACGTAGTCGGCCACGTAGTTGCGCCCGGCCAGCGCATCGCGCATTTCGTCGTAGGCCGCGCCGATCACGCCGAGCGCGCGACGTCCGAGGCGTGGCAGGCTGAACGAGCGCTGCGCGCGCACGTAGCGCACATAGTCGGCGATCAAGCCGAACGGCCGCACCAGCCAGACCGAGACGATCAACACCAGCAGCAACACCGCGACCACCGACATCGTGCCGACCAGCAAGGTCTTGCGGCGTGCAGCTTCGACGAACTGGCCGAAGCTCTGCACCGGCTTGCCGACGCTGACCGCGCCGATGATCTGGTTGGCCACGCGGATCGGCGCCGCCACGTACATCACCGAGGTGCGCTTGTCGCCTTCGATGTCGGGTGTGGTGCGCGCGCCGTAGTCGCCTTGCAGCGCCAGGAAGATATCGTGCCACTGCGAGTGGTTTTCACCCAGCTCGCGGCCCAGCGAATCGAACACCACGCTGCCGCCGCGGTCGACCACGGTCAGGCGCAGCTCGACGCGCGTTTTCTCGAAGCCGTAGATGTCGGCCTTGAAGCGTCGTGCGTAGAGCGCGCGAAACACCGGACCGAGCGCGTCGGCTTGCAGCGTGCCGTCGCGCGACACGCCTTCCACCAGCGTGGCCAGCAGCTGCGCGGTTTCCACCAGCGATTCTTCGGCCGACTCGCGGTAGCGCGGGTCGATCTCCTGCAGCTGGCGGTACATCAGCAGGCCGACGCCGGCGACGTAGACCAGCAGGATGCCGATGAAGATGCGCGTTCTTCTAGACATCGCGAACGCCCGGGACGAAGGGGCCGAGCGATGTCACGGCACTGACGGCACGCTGGATGGCAGATCCTCGGCCAAGCAATACCCGCTGCCGCGGTGCGTGCGGATCGGCTCCAGCGTCGGCGCGATCAGCTTCAGCTTGGCGCGCAGTGTTTTCACGTGGGCATCGACCGTGCGATCCAGGCTTTCGGTGGCATCGTCCCACACGCGTTCGAGCAAGGTGTCGCGCGAGAACACATGGCCGGGGCGCGAGGCCAAGGTCTTGAGCAGGCCGAACTCGTAGCGCGACAGTTCGAGCAGGCGGCCGTAGAAGCGGATCTGGCGTCTGCCTTCGTCGACCACCAGCGGCGAGGGCGCGACGGTGGTGACGGCGCTGCTCAAAGGCGCCGGGCGCGTGCTGCGGCGCAGGATCGAGCGCACACGCGCCACCAGTTCGCGCGGCGAAAACGGCTTGGCCACGTAGTCGTCGGCGCCGAGTTCCAGGCCGACCACGCGGTCGATCTCGTCGCTGCGTGCGGTGAGAAACACCACCGGCACATCGGACAGCGCGCGCAGCCGCTTGAACACCTCGAAGCCGCTCGTGTCGGGCAGGCCGACATCGAGGATCACCAAGGCGGGTGCGTGCGCCTGGACATGGGCCACTGCCTCCTCGCCGGTCGCCACCCACGACGGCTCGAAGCCGTCGGTGCGCAGCGCGTACTGCAAGGTGTCGGCGATGCCGGGTTCGTCTTCGACGATCAGGATTCTGGGTTTCATTTTTTCGGTGAACGAAGAGGCCGCCGACCGAGCGCCGGACCGCCCCAAGCCGGGCGGCGATCTCCTCGGGGGCACGCTTGGCGAAGGGCAGGGGCCGCGAGGTCCGGCGCGGCCTGCAAGGCCGTTCACCGTACCCGGTGAACGAGGGGCGGACATTTCATTCGGTCGGCAAAAAGCCCTCGATCGACAGATAGCGTTCGCCGGTGTCGTAGTTGAACCCCAGCACCGTCGCGCCGGCTGCCAAATCGGGCAGCTTCTGCGCGATGGCGGCCAGCGTCGCGCCGGATGAAATACCGATCAGCAGGCCTTCCTCGCGCGCGGCGCGGCGCGCCATGTCTTTCGCGGCTTCGGCCTCGACCTGGATCACGCCGTCCAGCAGCTCGACATGGAGGTTCTTTGGAATGAAACCGGCGCCGATGCCCTGGATCGGGTGCGGCCCAGGCTTGCCGCCGCTGATGACCGGTGATGCGGTGGGCTCTACCGCGAACACCTTCAATTTGGGCCACATCGCTTTCAACACTTGCGCGCAACCCGTGATGTGGCCGCCGGTGCCTACGCCCGTGATCAGCGCATCGACACCGCTCGGGAAATCGGCCGCGATTTCCTGTGCGGTGGTGCGCACGTGCACGTCGATGTTGGCGGGATTCTCGAACTGCTGCGGCATCCATCCATCCCGCGTTTCGGCCAGCAGTTCCTTGGCCCGGGCGATCGCGCCATTCATGCCTTTTTCGCGCGGCGTCAGCACAAAGCTCGCGCCATACGCCAGCATCAAGCGGCGGCGCTCGACGCTCATGCTCTCGGGCATCACCAGCACCAGCTTGTAGCCCTTGACGGCGGCCACCATGGCCAGACCGACACCGGTGTTGCCCGAGGTCGGCTCGATGATGGTGCCGCCTGGTTTCAACGCGCCGCTTTGCTCGGCGGCCTGCACCATGGACAGTGCGATGCGGTCCTTGATCGAGCCGCCAGGGTTGCTGCGTTCGCTCTTGACGTACACGTTGTGCGTGTTGCCGAACAGGCGGTTGATCCGAATGTGCGGTGTGTTGCCGATGGTTTGCAGAATGTTCTGGGCGAGCATGGCGTTCTCCATTCGTGGAAGCGCAAATTATGGCGGCGATAATTCGCGCCATGTTTGCCTCCCTACAGAACGACAGCTTTCTACGTGCCTGCCTGCGCCAACCCACCGCCTACACCCCCGTCTGGCTGATGCGCCAGGCCGGGCGCTACTTGCCCGAGTACCGCGCGACGCGCGCCAAGGCGGGCAGCTTCATGGGCTTGGCGACCCACCCCGACTACGCCACCGAGGTCACGCTGCAGCCGCTGGACCGCTACGCGCTCGATGCGGCCATCTTGTTCAGCGACATCCTGACCGTGCCCGACGCGATGGGACTGGGCCTGAGCTTTGCGCTGGGAGAAGGCCCGAAGTTTGCGCACCCGGTGCGCGACGAAGCCGCGGTCGCCAAGCTGGCGGTGCCCGACATGAACCGGTTGCGCTATGTGTTCGATGCCGT
>DASQOS010000109.1:0-14174 GCA_035644375.1 Rhizobacter sp. | reverse complement strand
AAGCGGCGGCTGCGCGCCAACCCGTCATTTGCCGAGCAAGCGCATCGCTCCTTCCAACCCGGCCAGCGTGAGCGGGAACATGCGCTGATTCATCAATTGCTGGATCACCGCGATGCTCTGCCGGTAGCCCCACACGCCTTGCGGCTCGGGGTTGATCCAGGCGAACTTCGGGAACGCATGGGTGAGACGCGAGAGCCACTCGGCGCCGGGCTCCTCGTTGTTGTATTCGACGCTGCCGCCCGGCTGCAGGATCTCGTACGGACTCATCGTGGCGTCGCCGACGAAGATCAGCTTGTAGTCCCGGTTGTACTTGCGCAGGATGTCCCAGGTCGGGAACTTCTCGCTGTAGCGGCGGCGGTTGTTCTTCCACATGAAGTCGTACACGCAGTTGTGAAAGTAGAAGAACTCCAGGTGCTTGAACTCGGCCTTGGCCGCGCTGAAGATCTCTTCCACCCTGTGAACGTGTTCGTCCATGGTTCCGCCGACATCCATCAACAGCAGCACCTTCACCTTGTTGTGGCGTTCGGGCACCATTTTGATGTCCAGGTAGCCCGCATTGACCGCGGTCGAGCGGATGGTGTCTTGCAGATCGAGCTCGTCTTCGGAGCCTTCGCGCGCGAAACGCCGCAGCCGCCGCAACGCCACCTTGATGTTGCGCGTGCCCAGTTCCAGCGCGTCGCCGTAGTCCTTGAACTGGCGCTGGTCCCACACCTTGACGGCGCTCTTGTGGCGCGACTTGTCCTGGCCGATGCGGATGCCTTGCGGGTTGTAGCCGTAGGCGCCGAACGGCGAGGTGCCCGCCGTGCCGATCATCTGGTTGCCGCCCTGGTGCCGGTCTTGCTGTTCCTGGAAACGGCGCTGCAGGGTGGCCATCAATTCGTCCCAGCCCATCTCCTCGATCAGCGCTTTCTCTTGCGGGCTCAGCTCTTTCTCGATCGTTTTTCTCAACCATTCCAGGGGGACGTCTTGCGTAAAATCCGTCAGCAGTTCCACGCCCTTGAAATACGCCGCGAAAGCGCGGTCGAAGGTGTCGAACTGGACTTCGTCCTTGACCAGCGTGGTGCGCGCCAAGTGGTAGAACTTGTCGACCGTCGGGCCGTTGCCGTCGTCGATCACGCCGGCCTGAAGCGCCTCGAGCAGGCCGAGGTACTCCTTGACAGAAACCTTCAGTTTGGCCGCGCGCAGCGTATAGAAGAAGTTGATCAGCATGAGCGCGCATTTTGAGGCATCGCCAAAAGGCCCACCCAATGCCCTTGCCGCGACCCCAGCCGGGGCGGCAAATGGGCAATTCTTCACCAAAGCGACCGCGCTGTGGGCGCGATGGGGTGTCGGCAGGTCGGCATCGTCGCTACGATGAACCCGCCATGATTTTTCTCGACGCAAGACGCTGGCTGGCTGTGGCGGTGCTCGGTTGCACCGGGATCTCCTGCGCCTGGGCGGATGGCCTGCCGGATTGCCCCACCGAACCGTTCTCAGATGTCTCTGCGGCCCAGCGTGCGGCCCTGCTGTCGGGGCAATGCAGCAGCGAGAATTCCAACTGGAAGCTCGACACGCCCCGTGCCAAGCCGGCCGATGCCGGCCCGAGCCTGGTGAAGGCGCAGTTCAACACCGGCGTGTCGCGGCAGTTCTCATCGCTGCAAGGCATGCTCAAGTTCAATTGGGCCGGCCTGCGCAACGAATGGGTGGGCGGTGGCCTGCGCACCGAACAGGCCGCGCTGGCTGCGGGTGGCTTGGTCCGCCTGGGCGACATGTGGGCCGTGCAAATGAACCTGGGACGCGAACTCGCCGGGGCGGCGCGTTCCCGCGCCACCATGGCCAGCATCTGGCAGCCCACCTCCCGGGGCTTGCTGTTCGCCGAATGGGCCGGCTCCGACACCGGCACCGAGGCGCGCCGCGTCGGCGGCCGGTGGTGGCTGGTGCCGGGCAAGCTGGTGATGGATGTCGGCGCGCGCTACATGCCCGAAGGCGTCGGCTGGATCGACCAGCGCGTGGGACTCACGCTCGACCTGTCGCGCTGGGGCCTGCGCTGAGTGTGGGGCCCAAGGACGCGCGAGGCGCGTCCTTGGGCCCCACATCCAGCCAAAGGAAACGCCGGGCCGTTCCCAAGTTTGCTTTGCTCCCCTCGGGGAGCGGACGCGCGCAGCGCGGCCTTGGGGCCCACACTCAGCGCGGCTTGACCATCTGCCACTGCAGATGGGCCTTGACGGCAGGCCATTCGCTTTCGGTGATGCTGTAGACGCAGGTGTCGCGCAACGCGCCATTGGCGGTGCGAACGTGGTTGCGCAAGACACCGTCGAGCTTGGCGCCTAGCCGCTCGATCGCACTGCGGCTTTGCTGGTTCATGAAGTGGGTGCGGAATTCCACCGCAATGCAGTTCAGGGTGTCGAACGCATGCGTCAGCAGCAACAGCTTGCAGGC
Organism: Rhizobacter sp.; assembly: GCA_035644375.1. Lineage (GTDB taxonomy): Bacteria > Pseudomonadota > Gammaproteobacteria > Burkholderiales > Burkholderiaceae_C > Rhizobacter. The sequence goes on along the minus strand of DASQOS010000109.1, from coordinate 11,756 downwards.
GGTGTTCAACGGACCGCGCTGTGCACTGCGGGCGATCCAGGTCGAACCGATTTCAAGGCGGCGGTGAACCGCGTCGATGTTCATGTAGGTGGTCATGCCGACAAAGCGGCCGGCGGCATCGCGCACCGCGAACGGCAGCATCGAACCGCTGCGCTGCAAGCCCAGGCGGCGTTCGATTTCGGCCGCCATTCCTTCGGGGCTCGGCACGGCGGTGTACCAGAGCTGCCACAACTCGCCGTCCTGGGCGGCTTCAGCCGCTTCGGACTGGTGCGCCAGCCTCAACGGCTCCAGCGTTGCCTGTGCGTTCTTCAGCGTGATGGGGTCTGCAAAGCTCATCGGAGTCAGCCGTCGGGCCAGCGGGCTAGCGGTTGTTTCTTTGCATGAAGACGAGCTTCTCGAACAGCGAGACGTCCTGCTCGTTTTTCAGCAGGGCGCCCACCAGCGGCGGTATCGCGACCTTGTCGTCCGAGGTGTGCAGCGCTTCTGGCGGAATGTCTTCGGCCACCAGCAGTTTCAGCCAGTCCAGAAGCTCCGAGGTCGATGGTTTTTTCTTCAGGCCGGGCAGGTTGCGCACGTCGTAGAAGTTTTTCAGCGCCGCAGCCAGGAGCTGCTTCTTCAGGCCCGGGAAGTGCACGTCGACGATGCGCTGCATCGTCTCTGCATCGGGAAAACGGATGTAGTGGAAGAAGCAGCGGCGCAGGAACGCGTCGGGCAGTTCTTTCTCGTTGTTGGAGGTGATGAACACCAGCGGCTTGTGCTTGGCGCGGATCAGCTCGTGCGTCTCGTAGACATAGAACTCCATGCGGTCGATCTCGCGCAGCAGGTCGTTCGGAAACTCGATGTCGGCCTTGTCGATCTCGTCGATCAGCAGCACGACCGGCTGTTCGGCGGTGAAGGCCTGCCACAGCACGCCCTGGACGATGTAGTTGTGAATGTCCTTCACGCGCGCATCGCCCAGCTGGCTGTCGCGCAAGCGGCTCACCGCGTCGTATTCGTACAGGCCTTGCTGGGCCTTGGTGGTGGACTTGATATGCCACTGCAGCAGCGGCATGTTCAGCGCGAGCGCCACTTCTTCGGCCAGCATCGTCTTGCCGGTGCCCGGCTCGCCCTTGATGAGCAGGGGCCGTCTGAGGGTCGCGGCCGCGTTGACGGCCAGCATCAGGTCGTCGGTCGCGACGTAGTTGTCAGAGCCTTGAAACTTCATGCGAGACCGCGTGTCGAGGGTGTCGGACCAGTATAAGGCGGGCCCTATAATCGCCGGCTAGTCGCACCACGCATCAGACAATCCGCCCAAGACGCGCTCGCAGGACCATGAAAAAACTGCCCTTCTTCTTCCTCGCCTTCGCTGCTTTTTTGGGCGGCCTGAGCTCCGCCGCATCGGCACAGAACATCAAGGCGGACGCCGCCGCGGGTGAAAAGAAGGCCGCCATGTGCATCGGCTGCCATGGCATCCCCGGTTACCAGGCCAGCTTCCCCGAAGTGCACAAGGTGCCGATGATCTCCGGTCAAGGCGCCAAGTACATCGCGACCGCGCTCGGTGAATACCAAAAGGGCGATCGCAAGCACCCGACGATGAGGGCGATTGCCGCCACGCTGACCGAGCAGGACATCGCCGACCTGGCGGCCTTCTACGAGCAGCAGCCGAAAGAGGCGGCTGCACTGCCCGCGAAGCCGAACGTGGAGCCCGACTCGCAGGTGGCTGAGTTGCTGAAGAAGGGCAATTGCATGTCTTGCCATGGCGAGAACTTCAGCAAGCCGATCGATGGCGCCTACCCGAAACTGGCGGGCCAGCACGCCGACTACCTGTTCGTGGCGCTGAAGGCCTACCAGACCACCAGCAACCCGCAGATAGGCCGCAGCAACCCGATCATGATGGGCATGGCCCGTCCGTACACGCATGCCGAACTGAAGGCGCTCGCGCAGTACCTGGCTTCGCTGCCGAGCGAGCTGCACACCATCCCGCAGTCGCGCTTCCGCTGAGCCGGCTCGCCGCAAAAAAAGCCGCTGTGCCCCAGCGGTTTTTTTCATGCGTATTCGCGATCTTGTTGCGCTCGAAAGGTCATGCGTTTGCCGTGCCGCCCGCATCCGGGGGCTGTCCTAAACTCGCCGCTTTGGCGAATGGCGAGCGTATGCAACACCCCCTGGTCGTTCTTTCCTTCGCGCTCTGTCTGGCGGTGTCGGCCGTCACGCAGCAGGCGGACGCGCAAACGCTGCGCTGGGCGTCGCAAGGCGATCCCCAGACCATGGACCCCGATTCGCAGAACGAACTGCTGACGAACGCGATGAACGGCCAGGTGTATGAAACCCTGGTCCGCCGCGACAAGCAGCTCCAACTCGAAGCCGCGCTGGCCACCGAGTGGCAGCAAATCAGCCCGACACGCTGGCGCTTCAAGCTGCGTCCCAAGGTCAAGTTTCATGACGGCGGCGCGTTCACGGCCGACGACGTGGTGTTTTCAGTGCTACGCGCCAAGGCCGCCAGTTCGGACATCGGCGTGTACGCCAATGCACTGGGCGCGCCGAAAAAGATCGACAGCCTGAGCGTCGAATTCGAGCTGCCGAGCGTGAACCCGATCTTTTTGCAGCACCTGAGCCTGGTGCCCATCATGAGCCAGGCCTGGTGCGAAAAGAACAAGACCACCAAGCCGCTCGATTTCAAGGCCAAGGAAGAAAGCTATGCCGCGTTCCACGCCAACGGCACGGGACCCTTCGTGCTGGTGTCGCGCCAGCCGGATGTGAAAACCGTCTACAAGCGCAACGCCGAGTGGTGGGGCAAGTTTGACGGCAACGTGCAGGAGGTGGTGTACACGCCGATCAAGAGCGATGCCACCCGGGTCGCTGCGCTGATCTCGGGCGAGATCGATTTTGTGCTCGACCCGGCGCCGCAAGACGTGCCGCGCCTGCGCAACAGCCCCCAACTGAAAGTGATCGACGGGCCCGAGAACCGCATCATCTTCGTCGGCATGGACCAGGGGCGCGACGAGCTGCTCTACAGCAACGTCAAGGGCAAGAACCCGTTCAAGGATGTGCGCGTGCGCCGCGCGCTGTACCAGGCGGTGGACGAAGAGACCATCAAGACCAAGCTGATGCGTGGCCAGGCCCTGCCCACCGGCGCGATGACGCCGTCGCCGCTGGGGACCTACAACGATCCGCAACTCGAAGCGCGCCTGCCCTACGACCTGAACGCCGCGAAGAAGCTGCTGGCCGATGCCGGTTATGCGCAGGGTTTCGAGGTGACGCTGGATTGTCCGAACAACCGCTATGTGAACGACGAGGAGATCTGTCAGACGCTGGCGGCGATGTGGGCCAAGCTGAACCTGAAGATCCGCGTCAATGCGATGCCGCGCAGCACGTATTTCCCCAAGCTGCAGCGCCTGGACACCTCCATGTACCTGCTGGGCTGGGGCGGTGCGATCACCGACGCCGAAACCACGCTGACGCCGATCCTGCGCAGCCGCGGCGAGGCCGGCACCGGCACCTGGAACTTTGCGCAGATCAAGGACGCCAAGCTCGACGAGCTGGCCGCCGCGTCGAGCAAGGAGGCCGACCCGAAGAAGCGCGAGCCGCTGATCAAGGCGGCACTCAAGCGGCACAACGACCAGGTGCTGAGCATTCCGCTGCACCGTCAGGTGGTGCCCTGGGCCGCGCGGCAGAACGTGGACGTGGTTCACCGCGCCGACAACTGGCTGGAATGGCGCTGGGTGAGCGTCAACACACTGCGTGCCGGCGACCGCCCCGCACGCTGACCTGCCGTTGACAAGGAAAAAGTCGATGGCATCCACATCCGTCACCGCCGAGGCCGCCAATACCGCGCTGGTGCCGCTGCCGCTTGCAAACCGGCTGTTCGGCTGGACCGACCACGCTTCGCTGTGGCTGAGCCTCGGGGTCGGCTTGCTGGTGATGCAGGTCGGCGCCTATCTGGTTCCCGGCCTGGGCACACAGGCCGCGCTGCTGGCCATCGTCGCCGGTTCGGTGCTGGGCGCGGGACTGCTCGCGTGGACCGCCAAGATCGGCTGCGAAAGCGGCTTGTCCAGCGCGGGTTTGATGCATGCCACCTACGGCAGCAGCTTTGCGCGCCTGCCGGTGCTGCTCAACATCGTGCAGCTGGTCGGCTGGACCACCTTCGAGCTGGTGGTGATGCGCGACGGCACCGTGGCGATTGCGCGCCACGGCGGTGGTGCGATGAGCAGCAGCTGGCCGCTGCTGGCCACGCTGTTGTGGGGCGGCGTGCTGCTGGCGCTGGTGTCGGGCTCGATGGTGACACTGGTGCGCAAGTTCATCGGCCGCTACGGCTTGCCGCTGGTGATCGCCTCGCTGCTGTGGCTCACGTGGCAGTTTCTCGATCTGGCAAATGCCAAGGGCTGGAGCACGCTGTGGAACCACAGCGGCGATGGCAGCATGGGCGTGTTGCCTGCGCTCGACCTGGTGATCGCCATGCCGGTGTCGTGGCTGCCGCTGGTGGCTGATTTTTCGCGCCATGGCCGCGATGGCCGCGGCGCCTTCTGGGGCACCTGGCTCGGTTATGCGGTGGCCAACACCTGGTGTTATGCGCTGGGCGTGCTGGTGGCCATCACCGCGCCGAGCACCGATCTGGTTGCGGCGCTGCTGCTGGCGCAAGGGGGCTTGTTGGCGGTCGGCCTGATCCTGATCGACGAGGTCGACAACGCCTATGGCGATGTGTACTCGGGTTCGGTCGCGGCCCACAGCCTGTTGCCGCGCTGGAGCGTGCGGCGATGGGGCATGACGGCGGCGCTGCTGTGTAGCTTGCTCGCCCTGGTGCTGCCGATGCACAGCCTGGAGCCATTCCTGCTGATGCTCAGTTCGGTGTTCGTGCCGCTGTACGGCGTGATCCTGGCGCGTTTGTGTGCGCGCAAGGACGTGGCTGCGCTGGTGGGCGCGCGCAAGTTCAACCCCAGCGCCGTGGCCCTCTGGCTCGCCGGTGTGGCGCTGTACCAGCTGCTGTCGCAGTTCGCGCCGCAATGGGGTTCGGCGCTGCCGACCTTGGCCGCCACCTTCGTGCTGGCCTGGTTGACGCGCCGGCGCTGAAGGCCCGACAGGTTCTTAGCGGGCCGATAGGTTCGGCTTGCGCACCATCGGCTTGGGGGCGTGCCCGTGGTTCAGCGGGCCATGTCCGTGCCCGGTCTGCACGTCGGCCCCGGATTGAATCGCGGCCAGCACATAGTCGCGCGCCGATTGCACGGCTTGCAGCAGCGGCTGGCCGAGCGCCAGCTGCGCGGCGATGGCCGACGCCAGCGTGCAGCCGGTGCCGTGCAGATTGCGGGTCACGACACGTGGCGACTCGAACCAGTGCCAGCCGTCTCCGGCCGTGACCAGCACGTCGACCACGATGTTGCCGGACGCCAGGTGCCCGCCCTTGAGCAGCACGGCCTTGGCGCCGAGGGCCAGCAGCGCGCGCGCCGCCTGGGTCAGATCCTCCACGCCGTGGATGGCACGCCCCAGCAACAGCGCTGCCTCGTCGAGATTGGGCGTGACCACAGTGGCGCGCGGGAACAGCTCGCGCACCAGCACCGACACCGTGTCCTCCGCAATCAGGCGGTCGCCGCTGGTCGCCACCATCACCGGGTCGAGCACCACCTGGCGCACCTGGTGCCTGTCGAGCGCTTGCCCCACGACGTGCACGATCTCGGGCATGTGCAGCATGCCGATCTTCACGGCCTCTGCGCCCATGTCGCCCAGCACCGCATCGATCTGTCCGCCCAGGATCTCGGGCGGTACCGAATGAATGGCGCTCACGCCCAGCGTGTTCTGCACCGTGATGGCGGTGATCGCCGTCATGCCGTAGCAGCCGAGCGCGCCGATGGTTTTCAGGTCGGCCTGAATGCCGGCGCCGCCGCAACTGTCGGACCCTGCGATCGACAAGACCTTGGGGTAGGTCCACGGGGCGGGGGTGGATGCGATGTCTCGGCTCATGCGTGGCTTCCGGTGGTCGGGTCTGGCAAGCTGAATAACAGGCGCAGCCGGGCTGCGGCGTCCTGCGGTGACGGCGCCGAACAAATGGCGCTGACCACCGCCAGGCCATCGGCGCCGGCTTGCAGCACCTGCCGTGCATTGGACAGCTGAATGCCGCCGATGGCGACCAGCGGCAAGGCCGTGCTGTCGCGCAGCCGGCGCAGCCCGTCCAACCCCCACGGCTCGCCGGTGTCGAGCTTGGTCGGCGTGGCAAACACCGGGCTCACGCCAAGGTAGTCGACGTCGAGCGCGCGCGCTGCTTGCGCCTGCTGCGGGTTCTCGACAGACAAGCCGATGAACACGTGCGGCGGCAACAAGCTGCGCGCCAGCGTCGCCGGCATGTCGCTCTGGCCCAGGTGCACACCGTCGGCCTGGCAAGCCAGCGCCACGTCGACGCGGTCATTGACGACCAGTGCGACACGCCTCGGCGACAGCAGCGCTTTCAAGGCCAGCGCCATCTCGACGAAGGCGCGCGTGTCCAGATGCTTTTCACGCAGCTGCACGCAGCTCACGCCGCCTTGCACGGCGGCGTGGACCACGTCCATCAGCGAGCGGCCCAGGCACGCGGCTGAATCGGTCACCAGGTAAAGGCGCAGCGCCGCTTGCAGCGCCTGCCGGTCGGGGCGGTTCACAGCGAATCGACTTGCAGCTTGAGCCGACGCACGAAGGCGGCTCCGTCCAACAACTGCAGTTCGTCGAGCAGGGCGGCCTGCAGGCTGCCCACGCCCTGGCCACGCGACTGCACCTTCTCGGCCGCCACTTCGCCGGCCACGCAGAGCAAGGCCAGCGCTGCCGCGGTGGCGCGCCAGACATCGGATTGCACGGCGCAGAACGCGCCCACCAACGCGCTGGCCGAACAGCCGGTGCCGGTGATGCGTGTCATCCACGCGTGGCCATTGCTCAGCTGCGCCCAACGGCCTGTTTCGTCCAGCACGTGGTCGGTGGAGCCGGTGACACAGACCGTGCCTTGGGTGCGCTGGACCAGCGCCTGCGCCGACAGCATCGCATCGCCGGCATGCGCCTGGCTGTCCACACCGCGTGTGCGCGCGTGGCTTCCGGCCACGCTCATGATCTCGGACGCATTGCCGCGCACCACGCTGGGTGAAGCCGTGTCCAACAGCTCTTCGAGCACCGCATTGCGGTAGGGCGTGGCGCCGGCGCCCACGGGATCGAGCACGATCGGAATGCCACGTTCAGCGGCCGCTTTCATTGCGAGCTTCATGCTTTGCACCCAATACGGATCCAAGGTGCCGATGTTGATGACCAGCGCCTGCGCAATGCCGACCATGTCGCGCACCTCTTCGTGGGCATGCGCCATCACCGGCGAGGCGCCCACGGCGAGCAGCGCATTGGCGTTGAAGTTGATGACCACCAGGTTGGTGATGCTGTGCACCAGCGGCGCGCTTTCGCGCACGGCGGCCACGTCGGACCACAGGGCGGAGGCAGTGAGTTCAGCGGCCATGCATGGGTTCCTCGTCGGTGCACCGGGCAGGCGCGATTATCGGACAGCGTGCAGAACAACCTGAGGTCCAGTGGGCTTTTGCGCCCAAGGAAACGCCGGGCGGACGCGCGCAGCGCGGCCTTGGGGCCCACATCCAACCAAAGGAAACGCCGGGCCGTTCCCAAGTTTCCTTTGCTCCCCTCGGGGGGCGGACGCGCGCAGCGTGGCCTTGGGGCCCACATCCAACCAAAGGAAACGCCGGGCCGTTCCCAAGTTTCCTTTGCTCCCCTCGGGGGGCGGACGCGCGCAGCGCGGCCTTGGGGCTCACATCTAACGCGTGGCGCGCCGGCGTACGCAGTCGATGTACTTGTCGCCGTCGGGAGGAAGACCCGTGCGCTGCGACGTCCACATCATGTCGCCCAGGCATTCCATCACCTCGTGCTGCGCCGCGTGGGCCGAACCGAGCCTGGCGGCCAGCAGTTCATACGCCTGCTTGATGCCGCGCGGCTGGTCGATGCCGACTTGCTCGCTGATCGACAAATGCATGGACAGGTGCAGGAACGGATTGCTGCGGCCGGCTTCGACGTCGTACACCGCGGCCAGGGCCGCGTCGACATCCGACAGTTCGGCGTCGTATTCGGGGTGCTGGCGCATCCAGTCGGACGCCACCGCTTCGAGCGGCGTCAGCGGCCGGCCTTCGCGGTTCTTGCGCTGGGCGTCGCAGAAGAATCGCCTGACGTCATGTTGGGTTGGCGCAAACATTAGAGAATTCTCGCTTCTTCAAGTCAACTGGCCGTGCGCTCGAGCAGGCCTGCCGGATCGATTGACGCGCCGGGCTACTTGGTCACGGGGTCCTTGTACGGCTCCACCAGGGCGCCCTCGATGCGGTAGCTGCTGGCGCCCATGAAGGTGTCGCTGCGCAGCGTCTTGAGCGTGCCGCTGATCCACACCGTGTCCATCGACTGCAAGCCCTTTTGCAGCCGCGCGGTCTTCACGTCGATGATCTGGTTGGAGGGCGGCGGCGGCGTGTGGATGCAGGCGCCGAAATACGGCACCAACAGAAATTCCTTCAGCCCGCTTTTGCTTTCTTCCAGCGGGACCACGTAGCCGGGGATGCGCACCGCCACGCCGTCCATTGCGTTGTTGGTCGGTGCGTTGTCCCAGGTTTCGCGCATGCGCTTGAGCAGCTCGTTGGCGCGCGGGTCGGCGTCGCTCATGAACGAGAGGTTCATGTTCTGGAACTGCTTCAGCGGGTCCCAGTCCTTGGGCACCAACTCTTCCCAGGTGGTGGTGCGAAACCCGCCTTGGGTTGCCGCGGGCTTGGTGTCGGCCTGCGCTTTGGGGGCCGACGCCGAAGGCCGGCTGAGCGCGGGCGTCGAGCCGGCCGCTTGCGCCAGCACCACGCCAGGCAGGCCGGTGGCCACGGCGAGGCTCAGAAGCGAAATGAGAAGGTGTCGGTGTTTCATGATCATGTTCTGGGTGACAAGCCGTTGGCGAGAGACAAGCGATGAGCGCGCCACCCGGGGGGCCAGGCTGGCAAGTATGCCGGTCGGCAACACGCAGGCCAACCAGTCCCTTTGGGGCGAGATGGTCAAAGAAAGTTTCACACCGACGCCGGATGGGCTCTGCACCTCGGCCCTCTCAGGCGGACAGCATGCGCCGGCTGTCGATCGCGAAATAAAACCATTCGCTGCCCAACACCGCGCTCGGATGGGGAAACACGATGTAGCCGTCGCTGCTGGCTTGCACCGGCGTGCCGTCGGCGCGCGTGCCGATCAGCTCGCCTTGCCGCAGCGGGTCGAAGCTGGCCCACTCGCGTGCCAAGCGGTCCCCGGCATCGAGCCGATCGGTGACTTCGGCGAGGCGCAGCAGCTGGATGTCGGTGCGCGCCGCGGGGCTGGGCTCGTCCACCAGGCCCAGCTGCGCCAGCGTGTGGCGGATCGCGCGGTAGGCCACTTCGGGCGCTTGCGGCTCCGTGTGCTGGCCGCATTCCAGCGTGATCGCGCAACCGCCCTGGCTGCGCATGTACTCGGTGGTGCCGACGCCGTAGCGCGCGTCGGCGTCGGCGCCTTGCCTGCGCAGCTGCCGGTTCTTCACGCCGTTGGCGTAGGCCTCGAGCCAGCCTTCGACGATGCGGCGCGGGCCCAGGCGCCGTGCCAGCGCTTCTTCCTGTGCGGCCTGCGCAAACGGCTCCAGCGCGCCGCTGTTGTTGGCGGGGCCGATCAGCGCGAAAGGCTGGCCCGCGGTGTGGAATGAATGCAGGTCCAGCAGCACCTCGTGCTGCTGCAGCAAGGGGCACAAGGCGTTGGCAATGTGGTCTTCGTAGTCTTGCGGATGGGCGTTGGGCCGCAGGTTGCGGTTGAGGTTGCGATCGCCGGCGCGCTGGCCGCGCTGGTAGGCCAGCGGATTCGTGATCGGTACGACGGTGAGTTGGCCGCGCACGATGCGCAAGGCGCCTGTGTCCAGCTCGGCCAGCAGCCGCTCGATGGCGCGCGTGCCGCAGGTTTCGTTGCCGTGCACCGCGCCGAGCACGATCAGGCGCGTGCCTGGCTGCAAGGCGGTGAAGGTGTGCGAGCGAAGGGCGGTGGTCACTGGAGTACCTTCATGCTGCGCATTCCGGTATTCGCCCTTGGGACGGCCCGGCGGTCTCATGTCGGCTTGCGCTGCCAGCTGATGCAGCGGTTGTTGGCCGGCATCGCGACGTCGTCCAGAAACGCCAGGCCCGCCCGCAGCGCCAGCGCGTTCACGGCTTCGAAATCGCGGATGCCGCGCCGTGGGTCGTCGCGGCGCAGCGAGGCATCGAACTGCGCGTTGCTGTCGCTGCTGAACTGCCCGCCGTAGTTGAAAGGGCCGTACAGCGTGAAAAGCGCGTGCGGCGTCATCAAGCTCGGCAAGCCGTCGAACAGCCGCTGCACTTCGGTCCAACTCATGATGTGCAGGGTGTTGGCGCTGAACACCGCGTCGAACACACCCGACGGCAGCGGGTCGTTCACGTCCAGCGTCAACGGTGCGGGGGTGTTGGGCAAGGCGGCCGCGTCAAGCCACTGTTGAATGCCCGGCAGATGGATGGCGCGGTCGGACGTCTGCCAGCGCACATGCGGCATCGCGGCAGCAAAGTGCACCGCGTGCTGGCCGGTGCCGCTGCCGATCTCCAGCACGTGGCGGCGGTCGGCAAAGCGCTGGCGCAGCACCGCCAGGATCGGTTCGCGGTTGCGTTCGGTGGCGGGTGAAAACGGTTTGTTCATGCCTGTTCGTCGATTTGATTCGCCGGCTGCTGAGCGCTGACCAGACTGGCGCGAACCTTCTTGCGCGCCTCGGCGTCGTCGCGCTCGCGTGCCCACATCTGCTCCAGCTGCTGCCGGCCCTGCTTGGCCACGGCGATCAGCTTGCCCTGGTCGTTGCGGTGCTGGGCCATGGTTTCCAGCAACTCGACGCTGTGGCGGCGGAACCGCAAGGCCAGGTTGCGTGCCTGGTGGCGCTCGTAGCCCAGCAGCTCGAGCACGCTGCGTGCGCTCATCAGCGCCGAGTCCAGCGTCTCGCGTTCGATCAGCTTCACGCCGCGGTCCATCAGGCCGTAGTAGTGGGTCACGTTGCGCGCGCGGGCCACGAGGGTCAGTTGCGGAAAGTGCTCGCGTGCGATGTCGACCACCTTCAGGCTCTGGGCCGTGTCGTCGATGGCCACCACCAGCACGCGGGCGTGCTCGGCGCCGGCGGTGCGCAGCAGATCGAGCCGCGTCGCGTCGCCGTAGAAGGCCGGCCAGCCGAAGCGGCGCACGCCTTCGACCTGCTCGGCATCGTGGTCCAGCACCGTGGCGTCGATGCCATTGGCAAACATCAGCCGGCCGACGATTTGCCCGTAGCGGCCGAAGCCGGCAATGATGACCGGCGCATGCTGCGGTTGGTTGAGCTCTTGCAGCGTGCTGCGGTTCTGGCCGGCCAGCAGCGGCGCCCACCAGCGGTCGGTCGCAACCAGCAGCAACGGCGTCAGCAGCATCGACAAGGCCACCGCGGCGACCAGCAGCGACGAGGTCGGCGCATCGATCACGCCGGCTTGTGCGGCCGCCTGGAACACGACGAAGCCGAACTCGCCGCCTTGCGCCAGCAGGATGATGAACACCGGCCGCTCGGGCAGCGGCAGCGCCATGCCGCGGCTCATGCCCCACAGCACGGCGGCTTTCAGTGCCAGGAAGCCGAACACGATGGCGGCGATCAGCAGCGGCTGCGCCAGCACGACGCCGAAGTCGATGCTCATGCCCACGGCAATGAAGAACAGGCCGAGCAACAAGCCCTTGAAGGGCTCGATGTCGGTTTCGAGTTCGTGCCGGTATTCGCTTTCGGCCAGCAGCAC
>DASQOS010000108.1:0-4011 GCA_035644375.1 Rhizobacter sp. | reverse complement strand
GTGGCCGGCACCTGGAAAGACTTGACCGATTCGGTGAACTCGATGGCGTCGAACCTGACGTCCCAGGTGCGCAACATTGCCGACGTGACCAAGGCGGTGGCGGCGGGCACGCTGTCGAAGAAGATCACGGTCGACGTGAAGGGCGAGATCCTCGAGCTGAAGGCGACGATCAACACGATGGTCGACCAGCTCTCGTCGTTCGCGGCCGAGGTGACTCGGGTTGCCCGCGAGGTCGGCACCGAAGGCCGCCTGGGCGGGCAGGCGCAGGTGCAGGGCGTCTCGGGCACGTGGAAGGACCTGACCGATAACGTGAACTTCATGGCCGGCAACCTGACCGGCCAGGTGCGCGGCATCGCCAAGGTGGTGACCGCGGTGGCCAACGGCGACCTGAAGCAAAAGCTGATGGTCGAGGCCAAGGGCGAGATCGCCGCGCTGGCCGAAACCATCAACAGCATGACCGACACGCTCGCCACCTTTGCCGACCAGGTGACCACGGTGGCGCGCGAAGTGGGCGTGGAAGGCAAGCTCGGCGGCCAGGCCAAGGTGCCGGGCGCGGCCGGCACCTGGAAGGGCCTGACCGAGAACGTCAACGAACTCGCCGCCAACCTGACGACCCAGGTGCGCGCCATCGCCGAGGTGGCGACCGCCGTGACGCAGGGTGACTTGACGCGCTCCATCACGGTGGAAACGCAGGGCGAGGTGGCCGCGCTGAAGGACACCATCAACGAGATGATCCGCAACCTGAAGGACACGACGCAAAAGAACACCGAGCAAGACTGGCTGAAGACCAACCTCGCCAAGTTCAGCCGCATGCTCCAAGGTCAAAAGAATTTGTTGACCGTAGGTCAACTCATCCTGTCCGAACTGGCGCCAGTGGTGGGCGCGCTGCAGGCCGAGTTCTACGTGCTCACCACGGTGTCCAACGTGCCCAAGCTGCAGCTGTTCGCGAGCTACGCATCGGGCGGCCAACACGTGCACGGCAAGGAGATCGAACTCGGCGAGGGCCTGGTCGGCCAGTGCGCGATCGAGAAGCAGAAGATCCTGCTGACCAACGTGCCGACCCACGCGTTCCGCGTGGCCACCGGCTTGTCCGAAGGCGCGGCGCTCGACGTGCTGGTGCTGCCGGTGATCTTTGAAGGCCAGGTGCGCGGTGTGCTGGAACTCGCGTCGCTGGAACGTTTCAACCCATCGCACCAGGCTTTTCTCGATCAGCTGACCGAATCGATCGGCATCGTCATCAACACCATCGCGGCCAACATGCGCACCGAAGACCTGCTGACGCAGTCGCAGTCGCTGGCCGAGGAGCTGCAAAGCCGCCAGCAGGAACTGCAGCAAACCAACGAAGAGTTGCAGGAAAAAGCCCGCTTGCTGGCGCACCAGAACCAGGAAGTCGAACGCAAGAACCAGGAAGTGGAACAGGCGCGCCAGGCGCTGGAAGAAAAGGCCGAGCAGTTGGCGCTGACCTCCAAGTACAAATCAGAATTCCTGGCCAACATGTCGCACGAGCTGCGCACGCCGCTGAACAGCCTGTTGATCCTGTCGGATCAGCTGTGCAAGAACGGCGAGGGCAACCTGACGCCCAAGCAGGTGGAGTTCGCCAAGACCATTCACCTGTCGGGCAACGACTTGCTGATGCTCATCAACGACATCCTCGATTTGTCGAAGATCGAGTCCGGCACGGTCGCGGTCGATGTCAGCGAGCTGCGCCTGGACGACCTGACCCGTTCCGTCGACCGCAGCTTCCGCCACGTCGCCGAGTCCAAGCATGTCGGCTTCCTGATCAATGCGGTGCCGCCGCTGCCCAAGACCATCGTCACCGATGTCAAGCGGCTGCAGCAGATCATCAAGAACCTGCTGTCCAACGCCTTCAAGTTCACGCACCATGGGCAGGTGGTGCTGTCGGTGGGGCTGGCCGACAACGGCTGGTCACGCGACAACGAGGAGCTGAACCGCGCGGGCCAGGTGATTTCGTTCTCCGTGTCGGACACCGGCATCGGCATCTCGGCCGACAAACAGCAGATCATCTTCGAGGCCTTCCAGCAGGCTGACGGCTCCACCTCGCGCAAGTACGGCGGCACCGGCCTCGGCCTGGCGATCAGCCGCGAGCTGTCCAAACTGCTCGGCGGCGAGATCCGGCTGGTCAGCGTGCCGGCCCAGGGCAGCACGTTCACGCTGTACCTGCCGCAAAGCTACAACCCCTCACGCGGCGCGCGCCACCCGCGCGCCGGCGCGCAGGAGACCGATGCACTGAGTCAGGCCGAGCAGCGGCAACGCGACGCCGACACGCGCAGCCAGGCGTTCAACCGGCGCAGCTCTTGCGCCAACCAGCAGTCCGAAGCCGAGAGCCAGGATGAAGGCAGCAGCGTGGTGCCGTTCACCAACGTGGCCGGCGACGACCGCGACGACATCTCTCCATCCGACAAGGTGCTGCTGATCGTTGAGAACGACCTCGGTTTTGCCAAGGTGCTGCTCGAATCCGCCAGGCGCAATGGCTTCAAGGGTTTGGTCAGCACCGCCGGCGCCAGCGCGCTGGCCTTGACGCGCGAGTTCCAGCCCTCGGTCATCACGCTCGACATCTTCTTGCCGGACATGGAGGGCTGGCGCATTCTTGAGCGGCTCAAGGCCGATCTGGCCACGCGCCACATTCCGGTGTGCGTGGTGTCGACCGACGACTCGCGCCAGCGTGCGCTGAACTCCGGGGCCATCGGCTTCCTGACCAAACCGCTGCAGTCGGTGGACATGGTCGATGACGCGCTGGCCCACCTGTACCAGTTTGCCGACCGCCCGGCCAAGAAGCTGCTGGTCCTGATGCCGCCCACAGACCTGCGCAGCGAATTCCTGGCGTGCCTGGAAGGAGACACCGACATCGTGGTCGCCGAGACGGCCGATGCGGCGCGGCAGGCCTTGGCGCAGGGCGGCGTCGACTGCCTGGTGGCCGATACCGGCCTGTCGGATCTGAGTCCGGAAGACATCGTCGAGACGCTCGAGCAGCGCCCGCTGGCGCGCCAGTTGCCGATCGTGCTGTATCACGATGGCGCCCAGGCCCTCGGTGCACGCTGGGCGCATCCGCACAGTGCATTTGCGCTGCGCGAGGCCCAGACGCTGGAGCGTCTGCTGGATGCCACGGCGTTTTTCCTGCACCGTGGCACGGCCGCCATGTCCGAGCGCGAGCGCGAGTCGGTGCAGGGGCTGCACGAGGCCGACCCGGTTCTCAAGGGCAAGAAGGCGCTGATCGTCGACGACGACATGCGCAACATCTTCGCGCTGGCCACCGTGCTCGATGAACAGGGCATGGTGATCGTGTCGGCCGACAACGGCCGCGATGCGGTCACGATGGTGCAGAACGACCCGAGCATCGACATCGTGATGATGGACATCATGATGCCGGAGATGGACGGCATTGCCACCATGCGCGAGATGCGCAAGCTGCCGCGCGGCAAAGACCTACCGATCGTCGCCGTGACCGCCAAGGCGATGAAAGGCGACCGCGAAAAATGCATTGAAGCCGGCGCCTGGGATTACCTCTCCAAGCCCGTGGACACGACGCACATGCTGGCGGTGCTTCGGGGCTGGTTGTGCAGGTGAGGGATGACAGCCCCTCGTCCGACGGGTACGTCGGCCGGTCCCCCGAGGGGACGCGGGCCGGCTTGGGGCGGCCCGGCACTCGGCCCGCGCGGCGCTGTACACCGACAGGAAGGACGTGACGATGGTCCCTGATCCTGACGAGCACAACGACGCGGACGAGCCCGCCAACATCCTGATCGTCGACGACCTGCCCGAGAAGTTGCTGGTCTTCGGCACCGTGCTCGAAGATCTGGGCCAGAACCTGGTGTTCGTGCGCTCGGGCAGCGAGGCGCTGCGCGAGGTGCTGCAGCGCGAGTTCGCGGTGATCCTGCTCGACGTCAACATGCCCGACATCGACGGCTTCGAGACGGCCGGCCTGATCCGCCGCTACAAGAAATCGGCGCACACGCCGATCATCTTCATCACCGCCTACGCCGACGAGATCCA
>DASQOS010000107.1:0-2474 GCA_035644375.1 Rhizobacter sp. | reverse complement strand
CCTCGGCAAGCTTGTTGGCCTGCCGGATCTTGGTCTGCACCGAGAACGAATCGAAGACCTCAAGAAACTTCGCTTTGTCGATCCCGTTCTTTTCCATGAAGTCGGCGATTTCCTCTGGTTTCTCCAGGCGCGCCCGGTCATGGTGGATGGCATAAAACACCTTGCGGTGCATTACTTCGACCTTGTCCAGGGCTTCCAGGGCATAAAAAATCTGCTGATGGACGGCGTAGATGGCGCGGAACGCCACTGGCACACGTTTGAATGCCACGTCGGCCGGCAGCTTTTTTTGCCACGCATCCAGCGCCGGCTCGAAGGCGTTGCAGTGCGGGCATCCGTACCAGAAGAACTCGATCACCTCGACCTTGCCGGCGGGGGCCGTCACGAGCACCGGCTGGACCAGGCGCGCATAGTGCGTTCCTTCGACGAACCCGCCTTGCGCCCGAGACGTTCCACTGGCTGCGAGGCCGATGCCGGCGACGCCAAAGCCGATGGCCAGTTGTGCTGAGAAGTCGCGACGATTCATGTTCAAGTCCATACAGTGAGGGTGAGCCATGGAGCCGGCGAGAGCGGCAAAGTTCAGGTGATTACTTCTGCACCTGGACCAATGCCGATTCCACCCCGGCGCCTTCGAGCTTGTCTTTGGCCAGGCCGGCTTCTTCTTTTTTGTCGAAAGGGCCGAGGCGAACGCGGTACACCGTGCGACCCGATTGCTCGCGTTCGGTGACCTTGGCGGCCAGACCCATCATCGCCAGCTTGGCACGCTGTTGCTCCGCGTCTTCAATCCGCCCATAGGCACCTGCCTGAACAAAGTAGCTCATGGCGTTCAACGCGCCAGCGCCGGTATTGGTGGACTCGGACAGGCCGGCCTGCGGCGTGCTTGTCGGTTTGTCCGCCAGGATGGCGGCGGGGTCGCGGGCCGATACGGCCGGGTCGGCGGGTGTGCCGCCGGGCACCGCGACCGGGGGCGGCGGCGCGACGATGCCGCTGGCGCCATTGGACGGCCGGCTTGCCGGTTTGCCATACAGAGCACTGTTCGGGTCCCAGTTCTTGTTCTTTTCGGCTTCGGCCGCGTCTTGCTCCTGCGTGCGTTGCGGCACCTTGTTCATGAAGGGAACGGGTACCTTGGCGATGTACAGCGCGACGCCCAGCGCCAGAGCCAAGCCGACCAGCAGGCCGACGACCAGGCCCAAAAAGAAACCACCACGTTGGCTTTTCATTCGTTCTCCGTCACATCTTTTCAGGGGCGCTGACGCCCAACACGGCCAGCGCGTTGCGCAACACCTGGCGGGTCGCCGCCAGCAAGGCAAGCCGGGCGCGCGTCAGGGCCGCATCGTCCGCCAGAAAGCGCTCGGCGGCATAGTAGCTGTGGAACGCACTGGCCACATCGCGCAGGTAGAAAGCCACGTCGTGCGGCGCCAGATCGGCAGCGGCGCGGGCCAGCATGTCGGGATAGTCGGCCAGCTTGAGCATCAGCGCGGCTTCGGTCGGCGCGGTCAGCCGCGCCAGGTCGGCTTGCGCCAGGCTGGCCAGGTTGCCGCCGTGGTCCGAGACCCAGTCGCGCAGCACCTTGCTCATGCGGGCATGGGCGTACTGCACATAGAACACCGGGTTTTCGTCGTTCGCCTTCAGCGCCAGGTCGACGTCGAACACGAACTCGGTGTCGGCTTTGCGGCTGATCAGGAAGAAACGCACGGCGTCCTTGCTGGTCCAGTCGATCAGGTCGCGCAGCGTGACGTAGCTGCCGGCGCGCTTGGAGATCTTCACCTCCGCGCCGCCCTTCATCACCGTCACCATCTTGTGCAGCACGTAGTCGGGAAAGCCTTCGGGAATGTGCTGGTCGACGGCCTGCAGGCCGGCGCGCACGCGGGCGATCGTGCCGTGGTGGTCGGTGCCCTGGATGTTGATGGCCTTGGTGAATCCGCGCTCGAACTTGTTGACGTGGTAGGCCACGTCGGGCACGAAGTAGGTGTACGTGCCATCCGACTTTTTCATCACCCGGTCTTTGTCGTCGCCGTACTCGGTGCTGCGCAGCCAGAGCGCGCCGCCCTCTTCGAAAGTCTTGCCGGCCTCGACCAGGCGCGCCACGGTGGCTTCGACCCGGCCGCTGCCGTACAGGCTGGATTCGAGAAAGTAGTTGTCGAAGCGCAGCCCGAATGCCTGCAGGTCCAGGTCTTGTTCGTGGCGCAGGTAGGCGACCGCGAACTCGCGGATGCCGTCCAGATCGTCGGGCTTGCCCGAGGCGGTGTACTCGCGGTCGTCGGCCTGGACCGTTTTCTTTGCGAGGAAGTCGGCCGCGATGTCGGCGATGTAATCGCCGTTGTAGGCAGCGGCCGGCCATTGCGCGTCACCGGGCTTGAAGCCGTTGATGCGTGCCCGCGTTGATTCGGCAAGGGTCGCGATCTGCACACCGGCGTCGTTGTAATAGAACTCGCGGGTGACGCTGGCGCCCTGGGTCTGGAACAGGTTGCAGATCG
>DASQOS010000106.1:0-3410 GCA_035644375.1 Rhizobacter sp. | reverse complement strand
GTTATTTCATGACCTTCGGGTTGATTCTGGGAATCTGGACCCAGGTGTTCGTCGTGGGGCTGGGACTGGGCGCCTTGATCGCCGCCTCCAGCCTGGCTTTCTCGGTCATCAAATGGCTGGGGGTCAGCTACCTGGTGTGGCTGGGCATCAAGCAGTGGCGGGCACCCGCCGTGCCGCTGGCGGCCGCCTTGGCCGACGCCAAAACGGTGATGCGCCACCGGCTGATGCTGCGCGGCTGGATGGTCAACGCGGTCAACCCCAAGGGCACGGTGTTCTTGTTGGCGGTGGTGCCGCAATTCCTGGAACTGGCCCAGCCGCTGCCGCCGCAATATCTGGTGATCGCCGCCACGCTGGGATTCACCGACATGGTGGTGATGGCCGGCTATACCGCGCTCGCCTCCAGGCTGCTGCGGCTGCTCAGGACCGCTTCGCAAATGCGCAGGCTGAACCGTTGTTTCGGCAGCCTCTTCATGCTGATGGGCCTGTTGTTGGCCACCTTCAAGCGTCATTGACGGCCAAGCGCGACTCAAAACACCGAGAGATTTCTACGATCCAAAGGACCCCCTGATGAAGCAACTTCTTCTTGCCCTGTTTCTGCTGACCACGGGCGCAGCCGTTTGTGCGGATCCCATCGGCGAAGTCGACACGGTTTTTAAATGGATAGGCCCAGACCACAAGATCGTGGTCGACGCACACGACGACCCGATGGTCCCGGGCGTCACGTGCTTCGTGTCGCGCGCCAAGACGGGCGGCCTGAAAGGCGCTGTCGGGTTGGCGGAAGACATGGCCGAAGCATCGATCTCATGTCACCAGGTGGGCCCGATTTCTTTCACGAAACCACTGCCCGAACAGGAAGACATGTTCACCGAACGGATCTCGTTGGTGTTCAAGAAGCTGCACGTCGTGCGCATGGTCGACAGGAAACGCAACACCTTGGTCTACCTCACCTATTCGGATCGCGTGATTGAAGGGTCGCCCCAAAACAGTGTGACCGCAGTACCAGTCAACCGAAGCACCCCCATTCCGGTCCAATGAGGGGCGTCGCGCACCAAGATGGGCTGAGAACCGGCCTGTCGGAATCCGTGACCCGTCCCATTTGAGGGATGCCCCCAGTGCACTTCATTGAGAGGATTGCTTACAGTAAGTCAACAGGCCTGCTGCACCCCACTGGAAGATTCATGGACACCTTGAAGCTCACTTACAAGCGCAGCCATGGAATGCGGCTTGTTTACGAGGTTGAGGTGGCCGGCAGCCGATACCGAATCTTTCACAGCGGCGAGTTGCTGCGTGACGCGCCGGCTCCCACACCCGCCTTTGCACACGTCAATCCCTTGGAAGTGGCGTTCGTGCGCGCCATAGACGACATCGAAAAACTGACCGGCATGGTCGAAACGGTGATGCCCGACAACACCGACGCCATTCCCGCGATGCCCAGATAAAAACTCAGCGGATCGGTGTCGCGTCTGCCGCGCCATGCGCGGCGTGGCGATTCTTCAATCACGCACCTTGCCGCGCGCCGCCTTGATCTCGCCACGCTGCGTTTTGCTTTCCAGCCTGCGCCGTCGCGCGGCGCGGCTTGGCCGCGTGGCACGACGAACCCGCGGTGGCGCGGCCACGCTGTCCACCAATTCCTGCAACCGTTGCAAGGCGTCCTGACGGTTCATGTCCTGGCTGCGTGAGGTTTGCGCCTTGATGATGACCACGCCATCACTGCTGATGCGCTGATCGGCCAGAGCCAACAAACGCTCCTTCACCGCATCTGGCAACGACGACGCGCGGACGTCAAAACGCAAGTGCACGGCACTCGACACCTTGTTGACGTTCTGGCCGCCCGCGCCCTGGGCGCGAATGGCGTTGAACTCGACTTCGTCCACGCTGACCGCGCAGGGGCTTTCGGGTGTGGCCGTCATGCCGGTCTCGTCGGAACACGCGGCGCCACCGCACACATCAGTTCGTAACCCACCGTACCCGCGGCAAACGCCACCTCGTCGATCGGCAGCACGCTGGCCCCCGGTCCGTATCCCCACAGTGTCACTTCGCTGCCCATGCCGGCATCGGGCACGGGGGTCAGGTCAACCGTGACCATGTCCATCGACACGCGGCCGACCAGCCGGGTGCGCACGCCGTTCACCAGCACCGGCGCACCGGTAGGCGCCAAGCGCGGGTAGCCATCGGCATAGCCGCAGGCGACCACGCCGATGCGCATGGCGTGATCGGCGGTGAATGCGCTGCCGTAGCCCACGGTGTCACCGCGCTGCAGCGATTGCGTGCCGACCAGCTGCGAGCGCAGTGTCATCGTCGGCCGCAAGTTCCAGTGGGCGATGCCGTGCGCAGGAAAATCGGGCGCCGAGCCATACAACATGATGCCCGGGCGAACCCAGTCGGCACACACGGCCGGTTGCGACGGCGCAAAACGCAACACCGCAGCACTGTTGCAGAGCGATCGATCTCCGTCGATGTTGCGCGTGGCGGCTTCGAACACGGCCATCTGCCGCGCAACCCCACTTGCCCCGTCGGCATCGGCAAAGTGAGTCATCAACGTGACGCTTTCCACCTGCGTCAAGCCGGACAACCTCAGCCATGCCGTGCGGTACGCCGTCGGCGAAAATCCGAGACGGTTCATGCCGCTGTTCATCTTCAGAAAAACGCGGTGCGGCCATGTGGTCTTGTGCAGGGCCAGCCAGTCGATCTGTGCCTCGTGGTGAATGATGTGCCAGAGGTTCAGACGGGAACACCGCTCCAGATCACGCGCTTCAAAGCAGCCCTCAAGCAGCAGGATCGGACCGCGCCAGCCAAGGGAGCGAACACGCTCGGCTTCGGCCAGGTCGAGCAGCGCAAAGCCGTCCGCGCCTTGCAGGCCGGCATACACGTGTTCGATGCCGTGGCCATATGCATTGGCCTTGACCACCGCCCACACCTTGGCATCCGGGGCGCTTTCACGCGCGCGCTTCAGGTTGTGGGCCAGCGACTCGACATGGACCAAGGCTTCAATAGGACGCGGCATGCATCGATTCTGCCAGCGTCAAGCCCTGCAATGCGGTGTGCGATCGGCGCATCGTCCTTCATAAACTGCGTGCTATAACGGCCGCCGCGGGACGACAGTATCGGCCGCGCTTCGGCGCCGCGCCTCACGCCCGAACAAACAGCTGAACAGGCAGACGCTTCGAGCGAATGAAAAAAGGTTTTTACACGATCATGTCAGCGCAGTTCTTCAGCTCGCTGGCTGACAACGCGTTGTTTGTCGCCGCAGTCGAACTGCTCAAGACCTCTGGACAGCCGGAATGGCAGCGCGCCGCACTGGTGCCGATGTTTGCGCTGTTCTACGTCGTGCTGGCCCCGCTGGTGGGCGCCTTT
Organism: Rhizobacter sp.; assembly: GCA_035644375.1. Taxonomy (GTDB): domain Bacteria; phylum Pseudomonadota; class Gammaproteobacteria; order Burkholderiales; family Burkholderiaceae_C; genus Rhizobacter. Next base: position 56 of record DASQOS010000106.1, on the reverse strand, counting down.
GCCGATGCCGTGCCCAAAGGCAAGGTGATGTTCTTCTCGAATCTCATCAAGGTGGT
>DASQOS010000105.1:0-6543 GCA_035644375.1 Rhizobacter sp. | reverse complement strand
CGAGCCTTGCACGCGTGCGATCGCGGTGGGTGAAGACTTTCGCACGGGGCGCTGGTGGTGGGAGGACGAGAAGGCCAAGGAATGCGGCCTGCACGTCCATGAAGACACTGCGGCACCCGCCGTATCAATGATGGGAGACCGCTCATGAATGCGCCGCTGACGGTGGAGCAACTGCTCCCCCAGCTCGACCACACCCACCTCGACTGGCTGGAAGAAGAAGCCATTTTCATCCTGCGCGAAACCGTGGCCGCGTTCGAGCGCCCTGCGCTGCTGTTTTCGGGCGGCAAAGATTCGTGCGTGGTGTTGCGGCTGGCCGAGAAGGCGTTCAAGACCAAGGGCAAAGCCGAAGGCGAGTTCAAAGGCAAGCTGCCCTTCCCGCTGCTGCACGTCGACACCGGCCACAACTTTCCCGAGGTGATCGAGTTCCGTGACCGCCGCGTCGCCGAGATGGGCGAGCGCCTGGTGGTCGGCCATCTGGAAGACTCCATCAAGCGTGGCACGGTGCGCTTATCGCACCCGCTCGAATCACGCAACGGGCACCAGACCGTGGCGCTCCTCGAAGCCATCGAAGAACACCGCTTCGACGTGCTGATGGGCGGCGCCCGGCGCGATGAAGAAAAAGCCCGCGCCAAGGAACGCATCTTTTCGCACCGCGACAGCTTCGGCCAATGGCAACCCAAAGAGCAGCGCCCTGAGCTGTGGACGCTGTTCAACACGCGCATCAAGCCGGGCGAGCACATGCGCGCCTTCCCGATCAGCAACTGGACCGAGCTCGACGTGTGGCTGTACCTGGCGCGCGAGAACATCCCGCTGCCCAGCCTGTACTACGCACACGAGCGCCAGGTCATTCGCCGCAAAGGCCTGCTGGTGCCATTGACCGAGGTGACGCCGCTCGAAGCCGGTGAGACGGTGGAGACCGCCGAGGTGCGTTTCCGTACCGTCGGCGACATGACCTGCACCTGCCCGGTCGAAAGCCCGGCCCGCAATGCCACCGAGATCGTCGCGGAAACCTTGAAGGTCACCGTCAGCGAACGCGGCGCGACGCGCATGGACGATCGCACGTCGGACGCCTCGATGGAACGGCGCAAGAAGGAAGGGTACTTTTGATGAATGCCGCCGTGGCCGTTGCCACCAATCCATCCACTGACAAATCCTCCGCCAAGGTTGCGGACCACCACGCCTTGCGCTTCCTCACCGCCGGCAGCGTCGACGACGGCAAGAGCACGCTGATCGGCCGCCTGCTGTTCGACAGCCGCGCCATCCTGGCCGACCAGCTCGACATGCTGGAGAAGCGCGCCGCCGGCGAACCGATCGACCTGTCGCTGCTGACCGACGGCCTGGAAGCCGAGCGCGAGCAAGGCATCACGATCGACGTCGCCTACCGCTACTTCGCCACCAAGCAGCGCAAATTCATCATTGCCGACGCGCCGGGCCATGAGCAGTACACACGCAACATGGTGACCGCCGCCGCCGGCAGCGACGCCGCCGTGGTGCTGGTCGACATCACCAAGCTCGACACCCACGCCAAGCCGCTGCCGCTGCTGGCGCAGACGCGGCGCCATGCCCTGCTGGCGCACCTGCTGCGCGTGCCGAGCATCGTGTTCGCCGTCAACAAGCTCGACGCGGTGAGCGACCCGGCACAGGCCTTCAACGCCGTGCGCGATGCCTTGCTGGCCTTTGCCGAACAGGCCGAGATCCAGGTCGCCGGCATCATTCCGGTGTCAGCCCTGCGCGGCGACAACGTCACGCAGCCGCTGGACGCCGACTGGTACGACGGCCCGTCGCTGCTGCAGTTGCTCGAGAGCCTGCCCGCCGCGCAAGAACGCAAGGACGGCGACCTGCTGATCCCCGTGCAGTACGTCGCCCGCGAAGGCGAAGGCACCGGCAACCAGCCGCGCACGCTGTGGGGCCGCGTGGCCCACGGCCGCGTGAAGGCGGGCGATGCCATCCAGCTGTTCCCGAGTGGCCAGACCGCGACGGTGGCCGAAGTGCGCCTGGCCGGCGAGGTTGTCGATGTCGTCGAGGCCGGACAATCGGCCGGCGTGGTGCTGGACCGCCAACTCGACGTGTCGCGCGGCGACTGGATCGCGACGCCGCAAACCATCGCCGACACGCAGCGCTTTTCGGCCACGCTGGCCTGGCTCGACACCGAGCCTGCGGTGATTGGCCGCAAGTACTGGGTGCGCCACGGCAACCGCTGGGTGCAGGCGCGCATCGCCAGCATCGAGAGCCGGCTCGACATCCACACGCTGGAAGCGATCGATGCACACCAGCTCGCCGTCAACGAGATCGGCGAAGTCGTCATCGAAACCCAGCAGGCGCTGCCGGTCGAGGCTTATGCCGACAACCGCATCGGTGGCTCGCTGATCATCGTCGACCCGACCACCAACCGGACCAGCGGCGCGCTGCTGGTTCGCGTGGCAGCGTGATGCGCATGGTGGCGACGAACATGATGGGCTCGTCGCCGGGCCGCCTCAAGACGGGCTCCGCCTCCTCGGGAGGCAGGTGCGCAGCGGCGTGGGGGCAGACATGAGCACCGGACACGTGATCTTCATTGGGGCCGGGCCGGGTGCTGCCGACCTGATCACGCTGCGTGGCGCGCGCAAGCTGGCACAGGCCGACGTGGTGCTGTTCGATGCCCTCACCGACCCGGCCCTGCGCGCGTTCGCCCCGCGCGCCCGCTGGATCAATGTCGGCAAGCGCGGCTTTTGCGACAGCACCGGCCAGACCACGATCAACGCGCTGCTCGTCAAACACGCCCGCGAAGGCAGCACCGTGGTGCGGCTCAAAGGCGGCGACCCCAGCGTGTTCGGCCGTCTGGAAGAAGAACTCGACGCACTGGCCCAAGCTGGCATCGCCTGCGAGGTCGTGCCCGGTGTGACCGCGGCGATTGCCGCCGCCGCCGCCACGCAACGTCCGCTGACGCGGCGCGGCAGCGGCCGCAGCGTCAGCCTCAGCACCGCGATGACGCGCACCGGCGATGTGCAGGCCACGCGCACCGCCGACACCGAGGTGTTCTACATGGCGGGCAAGCAGCTCGCCGCGTTGGCACGCCGCCTGGCCGACGCCGGCTGGCCCGCCGACACGCCGGTGAGCTTGGTGTCGCGCGCCGGTTGGCCCGACCAGATGCACAGCGACCACACGCTGCAAACGCTGTCCGGTGGCAGCATGCTGCACGCGGGCCGTCCCACCATCGTCACCGTCGGCGCAGGCGCCGTGCCGACGGCACAGCGCCATCACGTCTCTGCCTCCCACGGGGCAGACATCCACCCTCATCGCGTGGAAACACCCGAGTCTTAAAATCAGCGGCTGTTCCAGCCCCATCTCACCAGAAGTCCCGAGCCATGACCCACGTCGTTACCGAAGCCTGCATCCGCTGCAAATATACCGACTGCGTTGACGTATGTCCCGTCGATTGCTTCCGCGAAGGTGCGAACTTCCTGACCATCGATCCCGACGAATGCATCGATTGCGCGGTGTGCATTCCCGAGTGCCCGGTCAACGCGATCATGCCGGAAGAAGACGTGCCGGGCGACCAGCAGCACATGATCAAGCTCAACGCCGATCTGGCCAAGGGGTGGCCCAGCATCACCAAGCGCAAAGCGCCGCCGCCCGATGCCGACGAGTGGAAAGACAAGACCGGCAAGCTGCCGGAACTGATCAAGTAAAGCGTTCGCAGCGATGGACCCCGGCCACGGCCTGATCGAAACCGATGCCGTCGTCATCGGTGCCGGGCCGGTCGGTCTGTTCCAGGTGTTCGAGCTCGGGCTGCTCGAGATCAAGGCCCATGTCATCGATTCGCTCGGCGTGGCCGGCGGACAGTGCGTCGAGCTCTATGCCGGCAAACCGATCTACGACATCCCCGGCGTGCCGATGTGCACGGCACAGCAGCTGATCGACAACCTGCAAAAGCAGATCCAGCCCTTCGGCGCCACCTTTCACCTGGGGCAGCAAGTGAACGCGCTGGCCCGGCAAGACGATGGACGCTTTGCGATCGAAACCTCGCTCGGCACGCGTTTTCTCGCGCACAACGTTTTCATCGCGGGCGGTTCGGGTTCGTTCCAAGCGCGCCGGTTGCGCATCGACGGGCTCGACGCCTTCGAGCAGACCCAGGTGTTCTACCGCATCGACGAGCCTGCGCGGTTCTCCGGCAAGCATGTCGTCGTCGCCGGCGGCACCGACCTGGCTCTCGATGCAGCCGTGGCGCTCGCACAAGCCGGGCCGCACCGAGCCGCGCGCGTGACGCTGGTCCATCGGCGCGATGTCTTTCAGGCCGACCCGACGCTCATCGCCCAGGTACAAGAACTGCGCGATGCCGCTGCGATCGACTTCGTCGCCGGCCAGCTCACCGGTATCGAATCGGGCCCTGACGGGTTGAACGCCGTGCAAGTCAGCGCAGGCGATGGCAGCACGCGGTCGCTGCCGCTGGACGCGCTGCTGGTGATGCTGGGTTTCAACCCCAAGCTCGGGCCGATTGCCGACTGGGGCCTGAACTTGGAGCGCAAGCAGATCCTGGTCGACACCGAGCGTTTCGAGACCAGCACGCCGGGCATCTTTGCCGTCGGCGACGTCAACACCTACCCGGGCAAGAAAAAGCTCATCCTGTGCGGTTTCCACGAGGCCACACTGGCCGCCTTCGGCGCTGCGGCCCGGCTTCGCCCGGACCACCCCGCGCAGCTGCTCTACACCACCACCAGCTCCAAGCTGCACCAGCTGCTGGGCGTGACCACGCCCGACGCCAACTGAGCCTTTCGCGGCGATAATCCGCCCTGCCGCGCACTGGCGCAGCAACCGCTAGGGGTGTTGAACGCTTTCAGCGTTCGACTGAGAAAGTCCCTTTGAACCTGATTGAGGTAAGCCCTGCGCGTGCAAAGTTTTACTTTGCACGCGCAGGGCGAGCCTCAAAGTCCCCAATTCGGGATTGAGGTAATCCTCGCGCAGGAAAGCATGCATGACGCTCCTTCCGTGATCACGGCGCGGGCTCCTCGTGTGCGCTGACATGCGTCTCACGACTTGAGCCACAAGATGCCTGTATTTTCCGTTCGCCCCGTCCCCTGTCGGGCCGCCCTGCTCTCTTCAAACACGCGCCCCTCGCCCCTTGTCACAGCCATTTGCGGCCTGCTGACGGGTCTGGGCGCACAGCTATGCATTGAGCAGCAACAGCCTGGTCTATGCCAGCTGGGGCCAAGGTGTGGAAAGCACGGTCGCGCCGAATCGCGCCGCCTACACCAATGCGGGGCAGGCGTTGCCTGCGTTGAAGAGCCGGCAGACCGAAGTCGGCATCAAGACGGGCACCGACAAACTCAATTGGGGTGCTGCACTGTTCGACATCACCCGGCCGGCGTTTTTTGACGGCCCCACCTGTGACCCGAGCGTTACTGGAAGTTGCACGACGCAACGCGACGGCGAAGACAAGCACCGCAGCATCGAAACCACGGCCGCCTGGCGCACAGGTCCCTGGCTGCTGCAAGGCGGGCTGCAATACCTTCGTGCGCGCCGCGAAGGCAGCGCGCAAGCCGAGGTCAATGGCCAGCGCCCGACCAACGTCCCGGCTTCCACGTTGAAGCTGCAAAGCCGTTACGACCTCGCGAGCGTCCCCGGTCTGTCGCTGCGTGCCGATCTTCAGGCAGAAAGCAGCCGCGAGGTACTGCCTGACAACAGCGTGCAAATTCCAGGTTACGGGCGGCATCGGTGCGCTACCTGCAGACCACGCAAGGCAGTGCCGCCTTCATCTGGCACGTGGGCGTGGACAACTTGTTCAACAAGCGTGCGTGGCGGGAGTCTCCGTACCAGTACGAGCACGTCTATCTGTTCCCGCTGCCGGCCCGCACGTTGCGTGTGTCGGTCGAAGCCAGCCTCTGAAGCCAGGGCCTCAAGCCCAGCTATAATCTGCGGCTGTTCCTCGATAGCTCAGTTGGTAGAGCGCCGGACTGTTAATCCGTAGGTCCCTGGTTCGAGCCCAGGTCGAGGAGCCAGATTTCTAGCAGTGACGAGCCTTTGCAGGGCTCCGCGTGTAGTCCGCCGGTAACGGCGGGTCCAAACTCACAAGGAGCATCCAAATGGATCATTCGTCTAAGTCTGCCGATGTACTTGCAGCGCCTGGCAGCGTTGCGAAAATCGGCTTCGAAGCCACCCCAACGGGTGGCTTTTGTCGTTCTTTCGGCGATCAGACCCGACCGTTCTTGTCCGAGGTCGCCGACAAGGCCGCTGCCCTTGAAGAACTGCTGATGGAGATCATCCAGTCCGTCCAGGACAAACGAACCTCCGCAATGGCTGTTGCCGCCCTCGCATTGGCATCTCAGATTGGGTGGATCGCCTGATCTTGCCCCCGCATTTCCGTACACGGCCTATACGCAATGTAGCGCCGGTTGTTCGAGTTGAGCGCGGCGTAACTGCTCAACCCGTTGCCGCCTGAACTCGCGCGGCGATTTCATCTTCAGGCTCGAGTGCGGGTGGACCTCGTTGAAGTGCTCGAACGCCGCGGGCAACTGCGCCAGGACGGTCCGTGCATCGCTGAGGTCCATGCGGCTGACGTAGTCGCGC
>DASQOS010000104.1:0-2249 GCA_035644375.1 Rhizobacter sp. | reverse complement strand
CCGGCTGCGGTGCGCCGGCGATTCACAGCGTCAGTTGGCCTCGCACGCAACTGACACTCGACCCGCCGACCCACAGCACGCCATCCCGACGTTCCAGCGCCACGCGTCCGGCGCGGCCCAGCGCAGTACCTTGCGATACGCGATAACGCTGCGGCACGAGTCGCTCGGTCATCAGCCACTCGGCCAACGCAGCGTTCAGGCTGCCCGTCACTGGATCTTCATACAAGCTGTCGGCCACGATCAAGGCACGAACTTCATGGACCGCGCCTGCAGCGCTCGCCGGGTGCGGCGCAATCAGGCCCCATTGATCGATCCGATGGCCCGTGTCCGCCGCGCTGCGCGCCAAGGCCGCCAGGGCCCCGGCATCCGGACGCAGCGCAAGCACAAGGTCTGCATGCTGCAGCAACAGCGCCAGCCACAAGCCCGATCCGTTGTTCAACCATTGGGCCCGAACCACCGCTGCCGGAGGAATGCCCATGGCCACGACGGCTTGCGTCAAGGCGGCCTCGCCGACGGCCTCGCGCTGCAATGGCGGCGCTGCAAATGCCAGGCCTCCGTCGTGCCTGGCCACGGTGACCAGCCCCACGCCGCATTGCTGAATGACCTGCTCAGAATGTTTCGGCACACCGCCGGCTTCAAGCCAGGCATGGCAACTGCCCAGCGTGGGATGGCCCGCAAATTTGAGCTCCGTGTGCGGCGTGAAGATGCGCACGCGGTAGTCGGCAGCCGGATCGGTGGGACGCAACAGAAACGTCGTTTCCGACAGGTGGGTCCAGTGGGCAAACGCCTGCATCTGCGCATCGCTCAGCGCATCGGCGCCATGCACCACGGCCAGCGGATTGCCTTTCAGTGGCTCATCGGTGAACACGTCGACCTGGGTGAAGGCGAATGTCGTCATGGCGTTTCCTTCAGCACCTCGGCCAAGGCACGAATGCCTTGCATGATCTGTTCGGGTGACACCGTCACGAACGACAGCCGCAGCGTGTTCGCCGCTGGGTCGCGGGCATAGAAGGCCGCCCCCGGCACGTAGGCCACGCCCTTGGCGACCGCGCGCGGCAGCAGCGCCACGGCATCGGCGCCGGCCGGCAATTCGACCCAGAAGAACATGCCGCCGCACGGCACCGACCAGCGGCAGCCAGGCGGCATGTGGGCTTGCAGCGCGGCGCTCATGGCATCGCGCTGAGCGCGGTAGCGCTCGCGGATGGTCGGCACATGCCGCGTCAGAAAGCCGTTGCGGATGACCTCGTGCACCACGCGCTGGTTGAAGCCGGGCGTGTGCAGGTCGGCGGCCTGCTTGGCCTGCAGCAGCTTGGCGCAGAGCGCCGATGGCGCCACCACGTAACCGAGCCGCAGGCCGGGTGCCAGCACCTTGGAGAACGACCCGAGGTAGACCACGCCGCCCGGCCACTGCGCCGCCAGCGGCGGGGGTGGCGCTTCGTCGAACCACAGATCGCCGTACGGGTTGTCTTCGACCAGCGGCAGATCGATCGCCTGCGCGGCCTGCACCAGCGCGGTTCGGCGTGCGGCGCCGATGCAGCGTCCGCTCGGGTTTTGAAAATTCGGCAGCACGTAGAGAAAGCGCGCCCCCTGCGCCTGTACCAGCGCGTCGGGCAGCGGGCCGTCGTCGTCGCAGGGCAGTGCGTCGTACAACGGCTCGTAAGGGTTGAAGGCCTGCAGCGCGCCCAGGTAGGTGGGCGACTCGACCGCGACCCGGCTGCCGGCGTCGATCAGCAGCTTGCCGACCAGGTCGAGGCCTTGCTGCGAACCGGTGGTGATGAGCACCTGGCCGGCATCGACCGCCATGCCCTGCGCGTTCAGGTGTTCGGCGACCCATTCGCGCAGCGGCGCGAAGCCTTCGCTCGGCGCGTATTGCAGCGCCTGGTGCGGCGCGTCGCGCAGCACGCGCTGGGTGGCCTCGCGCATGGCTTCGACCGGAAAGGTCTCCGGCGCCGGCAAGCCGCCGGCCAGCGAGATGACGCCGTGCTCGGTCACCTTCAGGATCTCGCGGATGATGGACGGGTTCATGCGCGCCGCGCGGCGCGCCAGTTGCCAGGTCATGTGGGTCGTCTTTCCAGGGTTTGAATCGGCATTTTCTTGCCGAGCAGCACGGTCGCCATCACCGCGACGGCGAACACCACGGTGAGCCCGTCGAGGCTTTCGCCCACCACCGGCACGGCGAACAGCATCGACAAAAAGGGCTGCACCAGTTGCACCTGGCTCACGCGCACCATGCCGCCCAGGGCCAGGCC
>DASQOS010000103.1:0-2107 GCA_035644375.1 Rhizobacter sp. | reverse complement strand
ACCGCAACGATGCGCTGCACGACGCTGGGTCCGGAGGCCAGAAAGCCGTTTTCGTAGGCCACCACCTGCAAGCCGCGAACGGCTTCGAGCAACTCGCCGGGGTTCAGCAAGAACGCCGGATTCGACGGCTTGCCCACGCTCTGATTGCCTTGGGCAAAGGTTTCATACAGCAGCACGCCGCCTTCGGCCAGGCTGCCGACCAGCGTGGGCATCAGGTCACGCCACAGGTAGTGGGTCACGACGACCGCATCGAAACGCCGACCCGCACATGGCCACGGGCCGTTTTCAATGTCGGCGACAACGACTTCGGCCAGTCCGCGCAAGGGCTCGACCGCGTCGGGGTTGCGGTCCAGCGCGGTCACCTGGCAGCCGCGCGCCGCAAACCAGCGCACGTGCCGGCCGACACCACAGGCGACATCGAGCACCGTGGCCGTCGCCGGCACCAGGTGTGACCATCGGCGCACCCAGGGCGACACCGCCAAATCACTGTGCGCGTGGTTCATGGCCTCAAAAACAGTTCCACAGCCGATTCGCCAGCGTGACGGCCAGATCCGGGTGCAGGCAGGCTGAAAACACGGGCAGCGGGACCAGCGCAGCGGCGGGCCCCAGGGCCATGCGTCGAATCTTCATGGCTCAGGCTGCCTGTGCGAGCGGTCGGGTTAGGCGTCACTGTATGGAACTTCCAATTGCCTCGCCGTTGCAGCGGCGAGTTCTGCGCCTGCGATGCGCGAAACCAGATGAAGGCTCATGTCAATTCCGGCTGCGATACCCGCTGAAGTCACGACCCTCCCTTCATCGACCCAGCGGACGCCCTCACGTACCAGTACGTTGCTGAACTGTGCCCGAAGGTCTGCAATGTCTTCCCAGTGTGTCGTAGCAGCTCGGTCCTGAAGTAGGCCTGCCTTGGCAAGAATGAATGCACCGGTGCAGACAGAGGCGGTGATTGCGGCTTCGCGCGAGCGACTATGAACCCAGTCGATCACCTGTTCATCGCTCACCTCTTTGTCCACGACCCCACCAGGCACAACGAGTAGATCCGTAGTCGGACAGTTCTGGAGCGAGAAGTCGGGCATGACGTTCAATCCAGCGCGAGCACGGACGATAGTCTGCGTTCTAGCTGCGGTGATCACACGGAACGGTTCATCTGCCTCGGGATTTCGCCGCTTGAATACGCGCGATGCAGTTGTGAAGACTTCATACGGACCGGCGAAGTCGAGGACTTCGACATCAGGGAACAGGTAAATGGTGACAGTGGTGGGCATTTGTGACGCCTAGCGAGAGCGTGACGATCATGGCGCCGCACAACAGCACTTGCTGCATCGACAGCGGGGTGCGTGCGTCGGTTGTGCCGGTGTCCATCGAATCAATGTAGCGCAAGCGCCGAGCTCACGCAGCGCCGCTTCAAAAGACAAGGCCGACGGTTTTTGCAGCCCAGCCAGAGCGCGTGACAAGGACATGTGCGGTAGGGCCCGGAAACGCCCCCCTAGAATTCGCGCCCATGGCGACCAAACCCAGTTCCAAACTCAACGACAACTACGGCGAGTCATCGATCCGTGTCCTGAAAGGCCTCGAGCCCGTCAAGCAGCGGCCGGGCATGTACACCCGCACCGACAACCCGCTGCACATCATTCAGGAGGTCATCGACAACGCGGCCGACGAAGCCCTGGCGGGCCACGGCAAACGCATCGACGTGACCCTGCACACCGACGGCTCGGTGAGCGTGCAGGACGACGGCCGCGGCATTCCCTATGGGCTGCACCCGGAAGAAAAGGTCTCGGTGATCGAGATCGTCTTCACGCGTCTGCACGCCGGCGGCAAGTTCGACAAGGGCTCGGGCGGTGCGTACAGCTTTTCAGGCGGCCTGCATGGCGTGGGCGTCAGCGTCACGAACGCGCTGGCCAAGCGGCTGGAAGTGACGGTGTGGCGCGACGGCCAAGTGGCAACGCTGGTGTTTGCTGGCGGCGACGTGATCGAGCCGCTCAAGCTGCGCAAGGCCGGGACCGGCGATCGCAAGAGCGGCACCACGGTGCGCGCGTGGCCGGATGCCAAGTATTTCGAGAGTGCGGAGCTTCCCAAGAACGACCTGATCCATCTTCTGCGCAGCAAA
>DASQOS010000102.1:0-8066 GCA_035644375.1 Rhizobacter sp. | reverse complement strand
CATCAGGCTCCTCCTCGCGCCGCTCACAGCGCTTTTCGGATCATGACCGCCCCCGTCCGCTTCCTCACCGGCATCACCACCACCGGCACGCCGCACCTGGGCAACTACGTCGGCGCGATCCGGCCGGCCATCAAGGCCAGCCAGGAAGCCGGCGTTGAAAGCTTTTTCTTTCTGGCCGACTACCACGCGCTGATCAAGTGCGACGAACCTGAGCGCATCGAGCGCTCGCGACTCGAGATCGCGGCCACCTGGCTGGCGTGCGGACTGGACACGCAACGCGTCACGTTCTACCGCCAGAGCGACATCCCCGAAACGCCCGAACTCACCTGGCTGCTGACCTGCGTCACCGCCAAGGGGCAGATGAACCGGGCACATGCCTACAAGGCCGCCACCGACGCCAACCTCGCCGCCGGAGAAGACATCGACGCCAACATCACGATGGGGCTGTACAGCTACCCGATCCTGATGGCCGCCGACATCCTGCTGTTCAACGCGCACCGCGTGCCGGTCGGGCGCGACCAGGTGCAGCACATCGAGATGGCGCGCGACGTGGCCCAGCGCTTCAACCACCTGTTCGGCCAGGGCCGCGAGCTGTTCGTGCTGCCGCGTGCCGAGGTCGAAGAAGACGTGGCGACGCTGCCGGGGCTGGACGGCCGCAAGATGTCCAAGAGCTACGACAACACCGTGCCTTTGTTCGAGGGCGGCCCCAAGGGCCTGAAAGACGCGATTGCCCGCGTCGTCACCGACTCGCGCCTGCCCGGCGAGCCCAAGGATCCCGACACCTCGCCTCTCGTGACCCTGTACGACGCCTTCGCCACACCGGCACAGCGCAGCACATTTCGCAGCGCGCTGCGCAGCGGCCTGGGCTGGGGCGAGGCCAAGCAACAGCTGGTGCAGATCATCGAAGCCGACATCGGCCCCAAACGCGAGGCGTATGCCGAGTTGATGGCGCATCCCGAGAGCGTGGAAGAACAACTGCAAGCAGGCGCCGTGAAAGCGCGCGCCATCGCAAAACCCTTTCTTGACGAACTGCGCCACGCGGTGGGCCTGCGCAAGCTGGTGGCCGCGGCTGCGTCCAAGTCGGCGCCCGGGGCAGCGGCCAGACAAGCGCTGCCGCTGTTCAAGCAATACCGTGATGCCCATGGCGATTTCCAGTTCAAGCTCGCCAGCGCCAACGGCGTCGAGTTGCTGCAAAGTGCCCAGGCGTTCAAGGATGGGCGCGAGGCCGGCGCCTGGGTCAAACGACTGAAGGCCGAAGGTGTGGCCGCGGTGAAGGCCGGCGCTCCGGTGCTGTACCTCGCGTCGGCGGAAACCGTCGAAGCCGCGCTGGCCGCCCTGGTCGCCGCACAGGAAGATTGAAGGCACCCCATGGCCGGAATCCACATCACCGACATCGAATCCGCCATCAACTGGTGGCGTGAGCAGAAGCCGTCGCCCGATGGCATCACCGCGTGCCCCGAAGTGCGCGCGCTGGCCGAGGTCTACGCGTTGCTCGTCTACTACCGCGAAAGCGAATGCGACGAAGCGTCGATGCCGCCCAAGGCGCGCGACGCCTGGCTCGCCTGGTACGCCACGACACCCGACGCACCCTGCATTGCCATCTGTTCCACCAGCCAGGGCGATGACATCTGCAAGGGCTGCGGCCGCACTTTCTTCGAGGTGCAGCACTGGCCCGACATGAGCCCGGTTGAAAAGCGCGCCACGTGGCGCCGCATCACGATGGAAGGCAGCGCCTGGCGCTTCAACCGCTACAGCGAAAGAGCGCACCTCAAGACGGCTGAGGCGGCCGGCGAAGCCGCGCCACCACGCACCCAAGACGCGGCTTGAGCTGCCGGCCCGAGCCTGGCTCACGCCATCGGCAGCATCAGCTCGAAACAGCTGCCGCCGCCGTCACGCGCCATGCAGCGCACGCTGCCACCGTGGCGCTCCGCGATCTGCTTGACCAGGCTCAGGCCCAGTCCCACGCCGCCGGCTTGTTCGGCGTGGCCGGGCAAGCGATAAAACGGCTCGAAAATGCGCTCGCGCAAATCAAGGGGCACGCCGGTGCCGCGGTCGCACACCTGCAGGCTGGCAAAGCCGGCGGTCATGCCGACCTGCACCGCCACCTCGCCACCGCCGTAGCGCCTGGCGTTTTCCAGCAGGTTGCGCAGCGCGCGGCGCAGCAAACGCTCGTCACCCTTCACCGAGACACCGGCGCCATCCACCGCCGCATCCACGCGCGCGCCCTCCTCGGCGGCCAGCGCCAGCAAGTCCACCGGCTCGTGGCGGTCCACGCGCTGCACGGCATCCAGGCGACTGGCGAGCAGCACCTCTTCCACCAGCGCGTCGAGCTCGCCCACGTTGGTGAAAATCTCCTGCTTCAGGCGTGCCTGTCGTTCGGCCGACGCGCCCTCCAGCATCGACACCGCCATCTTCATGCGCGCCAGCGGCGAGCGCAGTTCATGGCTGGCGTTGGCCAGCAAAGACTGGTGCGAGCGCACCAAGGCTTCGATGCGTTCGGCCGCCTGGTTGAAGCTGGCCGCCACCGCCGCCACTTCGTCGTGGCCCGAGACCTCGACCCGGTGGGCCAGCTGCCCCGAACCAAACTGTTCGACGCCACGCTTCAGCGCCTTCAGGCGTCGCGTCAGGTGACGCACGGCCGGCCAGGCGCCCGCCGCCACCGCCACGAACAGCATCGCCAATACGGCGACCAGGCCGACGCCGCGCCACGCCGGGGGCAGCCAGGGCTGCTCCATCGACGACAACAAGCCGTCTCGGCGCAAGCCCTGGCGCGGCGGACGCAAGGACGGCCGCATCACCCACAAGGTGCGGCCGTCGGCGAGCCGAACCGGAAAGCCCAGCACATTGCCATCCATCTCTTGGCGCCGCGCGAACGACGCCGACACGGCAATGCGCCCGCCCTGTTTGTCATCCAGCGCCAAGGGCAGACGCAGGCGCTGCGACCACTCCTGCAAGGCCATCGCCTGGTCTTCGCGCGGCGCTTCAGCCTCGGGCAAGGAGCGCTGAATCAGTTCGCCCCAGGCCTCCATGCGTTCGGTCAGCACCGTGTCGGCACGCTGGCGCTCCTGGTCGATCTGCGACTGGAACAGCCACGCGGAGCCGAAGGCGAACAGCAGCAACACCGCCACCACCGTCAGGTAGATGCGCAGCGTCAACGTGTTCATAACGCCCCCACGTCGCTTCGCTCCTGCCCCCCGAGGGGGCGCCAACCCAGCGGCCGGGAAACCCGTCCGCGGTTGTTGCTTGAGGGGGTTTCGCTTCGCTTACCCTGGATGCGAAACGGTGGCGCCTCAGTTCGCCTCATCGGCGTCCTGTTTCTTCGCGAACACGTAGCCCGCGCCACGCACGGTGAGCACGCGGCGTGGGACCTTGGGATCGTCTTCGATCACCGAGCGGATGCGCGAGATGTGCACGTCGATCGAGCGGTCGAAGGCTTCCAGCGGATGGCCCTTCAGTGAATCCATGATCTGGTCGCGCGACAGCACGCGGCCCGGGCTCTGCGCCAGCACCACCAGCAGGTCGAACTGGTGGCTCGTCAGGTCGCACGGCTGCCCGTCGCGGCGCGCCACGCGTTCGCCGAGGTCGATTTCGAGCCGGCCGAAGCGCAGCACCTCGTCGGGCTCGCTACTGGGTGCCGTGCGCCGCAGCAAGGCCTTGATGCGCGCCAGCAGCTCGCGTGGCTCGAAGGGCTTGGGCAGGTAATCGTCAGCACCCAGCTCCAGGCCGACGATGCGGTCCATCGGCTCGCCTCGCGCCGTCAGCATCAGCAGCGGCAGATGCCGCGTGCGCGGTTTGCCGCGCAGTTCGCGGCACAGGTCCAGACCATCGCCGTCGGGCAGCATCAGGTCCAGCAGCAGCGCGTCGAACCCGCCGGCCGCCAGGCGTTCGCGCCCTTGTGTCAGCGAGCCGGCGACTTCGACCTCGTACCCGGCGTTGCGCAGGTAGTCGCCCACCATGGCGGACAGCCGGACATCGTCGTCGATCATCAAGAGGCGCGCAGTCATCTCGGTGCCATTCGAAGGAACGGAAAGAACGCCCCGCGGTTGCAGCCGCGGAGCCAGGGTTGAATCAGAACACAGCGCGAGCATGGCGATCAATTCGCCGGTGCGCTGGCACCGTGTTGGCGATGTTCGCGCATTTTTTCGGCGCGCTGCTGGATGCGCTCGCCCAGCTTGACGCGCTGCTCGGGGGTCAGCACCGCGCTGATGTCGAGCATGGCCTGCGTAACGCGCTTGCTGACCAGGTCATGCAGCGCCTGGCTTTGCTGACGCAGTGCCTCCACGGCCGCGGCGTCGACCACCGGCGCCATGAAGAGCTGCAGCCCTTGCTCATGCAGCGCCCGTCCGGCCTCGCGCTGGGGCTTCAGGTCGCCGGTCGCGGCCTGCACGATCTGCTTGATCTTGGCGCGCTGTGCGTCGGTCGCATCCACGCCTTTCAGCAGGTGGTCGATGCCGCGCTCCATGTGGGCCGGGTCGCCCATGAACAGGCCGGGGCCGCCTGCCTGCAGGGGCCGGCCTTGCGCCCACACCGACATCGCGGCGGTGCCGATCACCGCCAGCAACATGCCCGCCATCCAAGGTCTCGTTCCGCCACGACCTGCCGTGGTGTCCAACTTGCTCGCATCCATGCCGTACTCCTGAATCCTGTGTGTCGGGGCCGATCGCCCCTGGAACCATGTTGGTGGCACAAGGTGCAAGGAAAGTGGCGGCTGGGTAAAGTTGTGTGAACCACCCGTCTATGCAGGGCGCGTGGGCGGGCCGTACCCGCCGCCGCCCGGCGTCTCGATGACGAACACGTCGCCGGCCTGCAGCGTCAGCGAGCCGATGTGGCCCAGCGTTTGGGTGCTGCCGTCGGCGCGCTCCACGCGGTTCACGCCGACCGCCCCGGCTGCGCCACCCGCCATGCCGAAAGCGCCTTGCGTGCGGCCGTTGGACAGGATCGACGCCGTCATCGGCTCCAAGAAACGCAGCCGCCGCACGCCGCCATCGCCGCCGCGGTGCCGGCCGGCTCCGCCCGAGCCGGGGCGGATCTCGTAGCTGTCCAGGCGCACCGGAAAGCGGAACTCCAGCACCTCGGGATCGGTCAGGCGCGAGTTGGTCATGTGCGTTTGCACGACGCTCGTGCCGTCGAAATCGGGGCCTGCGCCCGAGCCGCCGGAGATGGTTTCGTAGTACTGGTAACGCGCATTGCCGAAGGTGAAGTTGTTCATCGTGCACTGGCTGGCCGCCATCACACCCAGCGCGCCATACAACGCGTTGGTGATGCAGGTCGAGGTTTCCACGTTGCCCGCGACCACCGAGGCCGGTGGGTACGGGTTGAGCATCGAGCCCTCCGGGATGATCACCTGCAGCGGCTTCAGGCAGCCGGCGTTGAGCGGGATGTCGTCATTGACCAGCGTGCGAAACACATACAGCACCGCGGCCATGCTCACCGCACGCGGCGCGTTGAAGTTGTTGGCCAGCTGCGCCGACGTGCCGCTGAAATCGATCACCGCGCTGCGCGTCTTTGCGTCGACCCGGATGGCCACGTGGATGTGTGCGCCGTTGTCCAGCGGCAGCGTGAACTCGCCGGGCTGAAGCTTCGTGATCACGCGGCGCACCGATTCTTCGGCGTTGTCCTGCACATGGCGCATGTAGGCGCGCACCACGTCCAGGCCAAACTGCGCCACCATCTTGTGCAGCTCTTGCACACCTTTCTCGTTGGCGGCGATCTGCGCCTTCAGGTCGGCGATGTTTTGCTGCGGGTTGCGCGACGGGTATTCGCCGCTTTGCAGCAGCGCCAGCATCTGCGCCTCGCGCAGCCGTCCGGCTTCGACCAGTTTCAGGTTGTCGATCTGCACGCCCTCTTCTTCGATGCGCGTCGAGAACGGCGGCATCGAGCCCGGCGTGATGCCGCCGATGTCGGCATGGTGGCCGCGCGAGCCGACGTAGAACAGGATCTCATCGTGTGCGCCAGCGCCCGGGGGTTCACGGAACACCGGCGTGACCACGGTGACATCGGGCAGATGCGTGCCTCCGTGGTACGGGTCGTTGAGCACATAGACATCGCCGCGCTGCATGCGCCCGGCATGGCCCTGGATCACCGTCTTGATCGACTCGCTCATCGACCCGAGGTGCACCGGCATGTGCGGCGCATTGGCGATCAGGTTGCCCTCGGCATCGAACAGCGCGCAGCTGAAGTCCAGCCGCTCCTTGATGTTCACCGAGTAGGCGGTGTTCTGCAGTTGCAACCCCATCTGTTCGGCGATGTTCATGAAGAGGTTGTTGAAGACTTCCAGCATCACCGGATCGACCGTCGTGCCGATGGCCTGGCGCGACACGCGCGGCTGCACGCGCTCGAGCAGCAGGTGGTCCAGCGTGGTGACGCGCGCACGCCAGCCGGGCTCGACCACCGTGGTGGCGTTCTTCTCGGCAATCACCGCCGGGCCCTCCACGCTGTGGCCCGGGTGCGCTTGCTCGCGCACCACCAAGGCGGCATCCCACCAGCGGCCACCGCTGAACAGCCTGACCGTGTCGGCCACCGGCGCCGGGCCCTGCGCCAGTTCACTGCGCGCCGTTTCGCTCGGTGCATCGCCTGCGCCGACCGCCTCGACCGACACAGCCTCCACCACGAGTTTTCGCTCGCTCATCAAGAACGCGAAGCGCTGGCGGTACGCCGCCTCGAATGCCGACTGGATCTCTGCGACGCTGCCAAACGGCACGACGAGCGCCGAGTCGGTGCCCTCATAACGCACATGCACACGCTTGTGCACCCGCGCAGCAGCGCGGCTCACACCCTGGCGGCTCAGCTCGTCGGACGTTGCCTGGGCCAGAGCCTCCAGTCGATCGCCGATGGCTTGCAGCGCCGTGGCGAGCGGCAGCTCGACCGCCGCTTCGCGCATCACGCTCTGGTCGGCCAGGCCCATGCCATAGGCCGACAGCACGCCGGCCAAGGGATGGGCGAACACGCGCGTCATGCCCAGTGCATCGGCCACGCGGCAGGCGTGTTGCCCGCCGGCGCCGCCAAAACATTGCAGCGTGTAGCGCGTCACGTCGTAGCCGCGCGCCACCGAAATCTTCTTGATCGCGTTGGCCATCGCGCCCACGGCGATGTCGATGAATCCTTCGGCCACCGCTTCGGGCGAGCGTTTCACGCCGGTGCTGCGCTCGATCTGCTCGGCCATCGCGGCAAAGCCGCGCAGCACCACCTCACGGTCCAGCGATTCATTGGCGTGGGGGCCGAACACCTGCGGAAAGTACGCCGGCTGGATCTTGCCGAGCATCAGGTTCGCGTCGGTCACGGCCAGCGGCCCGCCGCGCCGGTAGCAGGCGGGACCGGGATCAGCGCCGGCGCTCTGGGGGCCGGCGCGCAAACGCGCGCCGTCGAAGCTGAGGATCGAGCCGCCACCGGCCGCGACGGTGTGGATGCTCATCATCGGCGCGCGCATGCGAACCCCGGCCACTTGGGTTTCGAAGGCGCGCTCGAACTCGCCGGCGAAATGACTGACGTCGGTGGACGTGCCGCCCATGTCGAAGCCGATGACTCGAACGAGGTCGCTGTCCTCCGAGCCATCGGCGGGCTGAGCGCCGGGCCGCCCCAAGCCGGCCCGCAACCCGCTCGGCGGGTGGCCTCGCGTACCCGCGAAACCGGGTGCCCCATCCCGCAGGTCTTCCGCTGCCAGCTGCGCCGTGCGCACCATGCCGACGATGCCGCCGGCCGGGCCGGACAGGATCGCGTCCTTGCCCTGGAAGGCGTGCGCATCGCTCAGGCCGCCGGACGACTGCATGAAAAAAAGCGCCACGCCCGGCATGTCGGCAGCCACCTGCTCCACATAGCGGCGCAGGATCGGCGACAGGTAGGCGTCGACCACCGTGGTGTCGCCACGGCCCACCAGCTTCATCAACGGGCTGACTTCGTGCGACACGCTGACCTGCGGGAAGCC
The DNA here is from genome assembly GCA_035644375.1 of Rhizobacter sp. Taxonomy (GTDB): domain Bacteria; phylum Pseudomonadota; class Gammaproteobacteria; order Burkholderiales; family Burkholderiaceae_C; genus Rhizobacter. Next base: position 145 of record DASQOS010000102.1, on the reverse strand, counting down.
GATGTGTTGCGCCAGGCGCTTGGCCGCCTGTTCGTGCGCCGTGAAACGGTAGCCGTGCATGAAGACGATGGCCACGCTGCGCAGGCCGGCGTCGAAGGCCTGCTGCAGCGCCGCGCGCAGCGCGGTCTCGTCCAGCGGGCGCAGC
>DASQOS010000101.1:0-4841 GCA_035644375.1 Rhizobacter sp. | reverse complement strand
ACATCACCGACATCGACGACAAGATCATCAAGCGGGCACTCGAACGCAACATCCCGATCCGCCAGCTGACCGAAGAGATGACCCAGGCGATGCACCAGGACGTCGCCGCGCTGGGCATCGAGCCGCCCACGCATGAGCCGCGGGCCACCGACTACGTGCCGCAAATGCTGGACATGATCGGCACGCTGGAACGCAAGGGTCTGGCCTATCGGTCCGGCAATGGCGATGTGAACTATTCAGTGCGCAAGTTTGCCAGCTACGGCAATCTGTCCGGAAAATCACTCGACCAGCTGCGTGCCGGCGAACGCGTCGCGGTGTCGGACGGCAAGGAAGACCCGCTCGACTTTGTGCTGTGGAAGACCGCCAAACCGTCCGAACCTGCGGATGCCCAGTGGGAGAGCCCGTTCGGTCCGGGCCGGCCCGGCTGGCACATTGAATGCTCGGCCATGAGCTGCGCGCTGCTTGGCGAGCACTTCGATGTCCACGGCGGGGGTTTGGACTTGCAGTTTCCGCACCACGAGAACGAGATTGCACAAAGTGAGGGGGCCAGCGGAAAGCCATTCGTCAATGTGTGGATGCACAACGGCTTCTTGAATGTCGACAATGAAAAGATGTCCAAGTCGGTGGGCAACTTCTTTACGATCCGCGATGTGCTCAAGCGCTATGACGGCGAAACCATTCGGTTCTTCATGCTTCGCACCCATTACCGCAGCCCGTTCAATTTCAGCAACACCAACCTCGACGATGCACGCAACGCTTTGCGAAGGCTCTACACCGCGCTCGGTGACATGGATGTCCCGCCGGTTCCCGTCGATTGGTCGCAGCCCCAGGCGGTGCGCTTCCGTGACGCGATGAACGACGACTTTGGAACGCCCGAGGCGGTTGCCGTGCTGTTCGATCTGGCCGGCGAAGTCAACCGCAGCCGCTCGCCGGCGCACGCGTCCTTGTTGAAAGGCCTGGGTGCCACACTGGGCTTGCTGCAGCAAAACCCGCGCGGCTATTTGAGGTCGGGCAACGAGGTCGATGCGGCCGCGATCGAAGCGAAGATCGCCGCGCGCGCCGCGGCTAAGAAGGCGCGCGACTTTGCCCTGGCAGACCGCATCCGTGACGAGTTGTTGGCCCAATCCATCGTGCTGCAGGATTCGCCGCAAGGCACCACGTGGGTGAAGGCCTGACATGCTGCGCACCGTCACCCCCGAGTTTTGGGACGAGGCCTGCAAGCACCTTTCCAAGCGCGACCGGGTCATGCGCAAGATCATTCCCCTGTGCGGTGAAGGACAGCTGCAAAGCCGCGGCGACGCCTTCACCACGCTGGCGCGTTCCATCGTCGGCCAACAAATTTCCGTCAAGGCCGCGCAGGCGGTATGGGATCGGTTTGCCGCGCTGGTAGAAGGCGGCCCGACACGTCTGCTGCCAATGGCCGTGCTGTCCATCGACGTCATCAGCATGCGCGAGGCTGGCCTGTCAGGCCGCAAGGTCGAGTACCTGCTCGATCTGGCGCAGCACTTCGAGAGCGGCGCAGTGCATGTGCGGCAGTGGCAGCAGATGGACGACGAGACCATCATCGAAGAACTGGTGGCGATTCGCGGCATCGGCCGCTGGACCGCAGAAATGTTCCTGATCTTTCACCTGATGCGGCCCAACGTGCTGCCGCTGGACGACCTGGGCCTGATCAAGGGAATCAGTGTCAACTACTTCAGCGGCGAGCCGGTTTCACGTGCCGAAGCCCGTGAAGTCGGAGAGGCCTGGGCGCCTTTTCGCTCGGTGGCCACATGGTACATTTGGCGCAGCCTCGACCCTCTACCTGTTGCGTATTGAGCGTCTCTTTTTGCGGTGTGTCCATCGGCCGCCGAAGCCCCTCAACATGACCCGACAGATGACCCAGGACCCAGCCGGATGAGCAAACGTCACTTCCTTGAGTTCGAGCAACCCATCGCCGAACTGGAAACCAAGATCGAAGAGCTGCGCTACGTCCAAAGCGAATCCGCCGTCGACATCTCCGAAGAGATCGACCGCCTCAGCAAGAAGAGCCAGCAGCTCGTCAAAGACATCTATTCGCAACTGACGCCTTGGCAGGTCACGCAGATCGCGCGCCACCCGCAGCGGCCCTACGCGCTGGACTACATCGGCGAGGTCTTCACCGACTTTCAAGAATTGCGCGGCGACCGTGCTTTTGCCAACGACCAGTCCATCGTGGGCGGCTTGGCGCGCTTCAATGGCCAGGCCTGCATGGTCATCGGCCACCAGAAGGGCCGCGACACCAAAGAGCGCGCCGCCCGCAACTTCGGCATGTCGCGTCCTGAGGGCTATCGCAAGGCCTTGCGCCTGATGAAGCTGGCCGAGAAGTTCGGCTTGCCGGTGTTCACGCTGGTGGACACGCCAGGCGCGTATCCCGGCATCGGCGCCGAAGAGCGCGGCCAGTCCGAAGCCATCGGCCGCAACATCTTCGAGATGGCCCAGCTCGAAGTGCCCATCATCGCCACCATCATTGGCGAAGGCGGTTCGGGTGGCGCACTCGCCATCAGCGTCGGCGATCAATTGCTGATGCTTCAGTACTCGGTGTACTCGGTCATCTCGCCCGAGGGCTGCGCCTCCATCCTCTGGAAGACCGCAGAGCGCGCCTCCGACGCCGCCGATGCGCTGGGCATCACCGCACACCGCTTGAAGGCGCTGGGCATGGTCGACAAGATCATCAACGAGCCGGTGGGCGGCGCCCACCGCGACACGAAGCAGATGGCTGCGTACCTGAAGCGTGCGTTGACCGATTCGCTGCGTCAGATCAGCGACCTGAAGCCGAAAGAATTGCTGCAACGCCGCTACGAGCGTTTGCAGGCTTACGGCCGCTTCACCGACACCAAAGAGCACTGACGTGCCGTGAGCATGCCCTGCGTTGCGGTCGCCTACAGCGCGGGCCGCGACTCCACGGCGCTGCTGCACGCCACGCTGCAGGCAGCCCAAGCGCAGGGCTTGTCCATCGCCGCGCTGCACGTCCACCATGGGTTGAGCGCGCATGCCGATGCCTGGCTCGTCCATGCGCAAACGCAATGCGAAGAATGGGCCAAGGCGGGGGCACCACTGCGCCTCATGTCCCAGCGCCTGCAGTCGCGACCGCAAGCCGGCGACAGCGTCGAAGCCTGGGCGCGGCAAGCGCGCTACCGTGCGTTGCGGCAAATGGCGCTGGAGGCGGGCGCTTCGCTGGTCCTGCTGGCACATCATCGACGCGACCAGGCCGAGACGCTGTTGCTGCAGGCCTTCCGCGGCGCCGGTGTCGCCGGCCTCGCCGGCATGCCGGCGCTCATCGAACGCGACGGCCTCACCTGGGTGCGGCCCTGGCTCGACAGGCCGCGCGAAGCCATCGAGGCGTACTTGCGCGAGCATCGGCTCGCCTACATCGACGACGACAGCAATGCCGATCCGCGCTTCGCACGCAACCGGCTGCGGCTTCAGGTGTGGCCGGCGTTGATCGCCGCGTTCCCACACGCCGAAGCCAGCCTGGCGGATGCCGCCACCTGGGCCAGCCAGGCGTCGGACTGCCTCGATGAACTCGCCGCCATCGACCTCGCGAAGGTCGACGGCCCGCGCGGCCTGGTCGTGAACCACTGGCAAGCCTTGAGCGACGCCAGGCAAGTCAACGTGCTTCGCGCATGGATCAAGGATCGCACCGGGCACTCGGCGCCAGCCAGCCTGGTGCAGCGCCTGTGCCAGGAACTGCCGGTGACGGGATCGGCGCAATGGCCGGTCGCGGGCGGGAGCTTGCGGCGCCACCGAGGCTGCTTGCAGTTTGTGCTTGGCCCGCCGGAGCCTGCCGACGCGTCGCGACACGAACCAACGCTCAGCATTCGACGCGCCGGCCGCTACAAGCTGCCCGGTTGGGGCGGGCAGTTGCTGGCCCAGCGTGTGAAGGAAAACGGCGTGCCGCTGGCTTGGCTGGCCCATTTGGAGTTGCGGCCGAGAACCGGCGGCGAACAGTTTCAAGCCGCCTTCGGCCGCCCACCACGCAGCCTGAAGAAGCAATATCAAAGTGCCGATGTGCCGCAATGGCAACGCGATGGGCCGCTGGTCTACAGCGGCGGGCAGCTGCTGTTCGTGCCCGGCCTGGGCCTGGACGCACGCGTACTCGCCTTGCCGGGCCAGGCCCAGCTGAATCTGCATTGGCAGAGCGGCTAAAATGCGCGGTTTCGCCGCAGCGCGCTCCTTCCTTTCCGCTCGATCCTTCATTCGCCATGGCACTCATCGTTCACAAATACGGCGGCACCTCCATGGGTTCCACCGAACGCATTCGCAATGTCGCCAAACGGGTGGCCAAGTGGTATCGGGCCGGACACCAGATGGTCGTCGTCCCGTCGGCCATGAGTGGCGAGACCAACCGCCTGCTCGGCCTGGCCAAAGAACTGTCTCCTGAGTCCTCGACGCCGGAACTGTCGCGCGAACTGGACATGATCGCGTCCACCGGCGAACAGGTCTCGGTCGGCCTGCTGGCCATCGCGCTGCAAGCCGAGGGGCTTCAATCGGTCAGCTACACCGGCTGGCAGGTCCCGGTGAAAACCGACACCTCGTACACCAAGGCGCGCATTCAAAGCATCGACGACACCCGCGTGCGCGCCGATCTGGACGCGGGCAAGGTGGTCATCATTGCCGGCTTCCAGGGCGTCGATCCGCAGGGCAACATCACCACGCTCGGCCGCGGCGGTTCCGACACCTCGGCCGTGGCGGTGGCGGCCGCCATGAAGGCCGACGAATGCCTGATCTATACCGACGTCGACGGCGTCTACACCACCGACCCGCGTGTCGAGCCCGATGCGCGCCGCCTCACCACCGTCAGCTTCGAGGAGATGCTCGAG
>DASQOS010000100.1:0-3349 GCA_035644375.1 Rhizobacter sp. | reverse complement strand
CGAGTTCCAGATTCGAACCGAGCCGATGCATGCGGTGGCCGAGAAAGGCATTGCGGCGCACTGGATGTACAAGGCCGGCGTGCCGACGCAGGCCCAAGACGCGCAGCGGCTGGGCGCCATGTGGTTGCAGTCGCTGATCGACATCCAGGACGAGACGCGCGACGCCAGCGAATTCCTCGAACACGTCAAGATCGACCTGTTCCCCGATGCGGTCTACGTCTTCACGCCCAAATCGAAAATCATGGCGCTGCCGCGCGGCGCCACGCCGGTCGACTTTGCCTATGCGATTCACTCGGACGTGGGCGACCACTGCGTCGCCGCCAAGGTGAACGGCGACCCGGTCGCGTTGCGAACCGAATTGCGCAGCGGCGACGTGGTCGAGGTGGTGACGGCGCCCGGCGCGCGGCCGAACCCGGGTTGGCTCAACTTTGTTCGCACCGGCCGGGCGCGCTCGAAGATCCGCCACTACCTGAAGAACATGGAACAGGAAGAGTCGCAGCTGCTGGGAGAGAAGCTGCTGGCTCAGGCGCTGCGCGCCGAAGGGCTCACGTTGCCGGACAACGACGCCAACGACACCGGCGTCGTCACGCTCTGGCAGCAGCTCACACGCTGGAGCGGCAACCGCACCCGTGCCGACCTGCTGACCGACATCGGCCTGGGCCGCAAGATCGCCATCATCGTGGCCAAACGCATGGCGCAGCTGATGCTGGAGCGCGGGGTCAAGCCCGACGCACTGATGCTGACCATGGGACGCTACAGCGCCGACGACGCCGCGCCGACGCAAGGCCTGGTGATGGTGGACGGCAGCGAAGGCGCCTCCGTGCTGATGGCGCCGTGCTGCCGTCCGATTCCGGGCGATGACATCGTCGGCTATCTGGGCCGCGGCGAAGGCCTGGTGGTCCACACCACCGACTGCAGCATCGGCAAACGCCTGTTCGAACGCGACAGCGAGCACTGGATGAGCGTGGACTGGGCCGAAGAGCCGACGCGGGCGTTCGAGACCGGCGTCAGCATCCTGCTGAAAAACGGCAAAGGCGTGCTGGCCCAGGCAGCCGCGGCCGTCAGCGCGGCCGAAGCCGACATCACCCACATCGACATGGACGACGAGCCCGCCGCCGAGACGACCGAGTTGCGCTTGCTGTTGAGCGTGCGTGACCGACTGCACCTGGCCGATGTGATGCGCGCCTTGCGGCGCACGCAGACGGTGCTTCGGGTTTCCCGAATCAAACCGTAGCCCCCCAGTCGCTTTCGCTCCTGCCCCCAAGGGGCGCCACCCATTGGGCCGGGAGACCCGTCCCTTGTGCGTTGCTTGATGAAGACCTTCGCTTCGCTTGGTCACTGACCGCTTGGGGGCGGGTACTGGACTGCGATCACCTCAATGCGCTCCAGCCCGCCAGGCGTCATCAATTGCACCTCGTCGCCGACGCGCGCTTTCAGCAGCGCGCGTGCGACGGGAGCAATCCAGCTCACTTCGCCTTGCGAGCTGTCGGACTCGTCGATGCCTTTGATCGTCACGGTGCGCTCTTCGTCGTTCTGGTTGACGTAGGTGACGGTCGCGCCGAAGAAGACCTGGTCGTGGCCATGGTGCAACGACGGGTCGACGACTTCGGCGATGTCGAGGCGCTTGGTCAGGAAACGGATGCGCCGGTCGATTTCGCGCAGGCGCTTCTTACCGTACAGGTAGTCGCCGTTTTCCGAGCGGTCGCCGTTCTTGGCGGCCCATGACACGATCTCGACGATCTTCGGGCGCTCCGCGTCCAGCAGGCCCATCAGCTCTTCGCGCAAGCGCCGATAACCCGCCGGGGTGACGTAGTTCTTGCTTCCTTGCGGCAACGCCGGCAGCGCGACTTCGTCGTCGTCTGCATCGCTGTCGGCTTCTTTGGTGAAGGCCTTGCTCATGCGGGCCATCATGCCCGCATTCAAAGCTACTGGGCGGTGCTGGGTCTTGTGATGAAGACCATGCGCTCAGGGCGGTTGGCAAGGTCCAGTTCGAACAGCGCGGCATGTGGACTCTGCATCCATTTGGCATACCCGGCCACGGTCTGGTTCTGTTGGAAAGGCAGTCGCTGCCACGGGTCGGCGCCATGCGCCAGCAGGAAGTTGATCATCTCCTCCTGTGCGTTCGTGTCCGGCATGAAACTCGGCACCAGCACGCGCGCCAGCGGCACCCACGGCACTTGGCCGCCGCGCGATGGCGGCACGCGGTTGGCCAGTTCCGGCACGCGCTTCAACCACCATTCGAGCGCCACCCAGTGGCTGCTGCGCAGCGCTTCTTCAAAACCTGGCGCCAAGCTGCCGGGGTAGGAACCCAGCGCCGCCCTGGCGCTGTAGCCGCCGGCCTCGAGCTTTTGCGACAAAGGCGATTCCAGATAGTCGGGGTGCAGCGCATCGAGCGGGCTGAACGCCAGCAGGCCGATGTTCAGGTCGCCTTGGCGCTGCCACGTGTCCAGCACCGTCGCCAGCCCCGCGGTGCGGGCATGGGGACAGCTCAGCATGCGCAGGCTGTCGTGGTGGATGGCACGCGCATCGGCCAGCGCCAGCCAGCGCATCGATTCGATCACCGCCGGCGACGCGGTGTTGAACGCAGGGCATGGCTCGCGTTGCGCCAGTTCGATCAGCGGTGAGGTGGCGCAGCGTTCGGGCTGCGCCCCTTTCGCGATCAGCTCGGGCACGACCGGCCAGAACTGGGGGTCACGCACGGCAACAGCCAAGGGGCATTCTTGCAGGCCCGAGACGCGGATGTCCTCGGCCTTCAGGCTGCCGGCAACGAACTCGCCGCAGCGCGCATTCAGCGCGCGCTGCACGCTGTTGAGTTGCATGCAAGGCACCGGATCGCCTTCGGTGAGCTTGCCGTGCAGGTGCTTGACGATTTCCCAGCTGACGCTGTTGTCGGATGCCACGCCGACCGCCGACAGCAGCAGGCCCGCCGTGCTGCACCCACCCAGCAGCAGGCTGGCGACGGCGGAGCCGATGAAGGCGATTTGGCGCAGGACATTCATGGGAAAGCAGCTTTCTTGGCAGTCCCGGGCAGGTTGCGAGCCAGGGATGCCTGGTGACGGGCGCAATAAGCAAGCCCGCATTCACCAGCCCGCGGCGGTTCCAGCTGCACGCGCGCCGAACGATGTCCATCCGTGATGCGCTGCTCGGTTTGGCGGCCTTTTGCGGAAAAACGGGGGCGCCCGCGCTGCAGATCCCGTGACCTCAGCGGTCGTCCGCAAGTGACGAATTGCGAAACCGGGTGCCGCTGCGGCAAAGAATCGACACTCTTGTTTTGGAGACGGTAAGGCTCGTATCGAGAGGTACGCGGCGGGATGTGAGCCCCAAGGCCGCGCTTCGCGCGTCCGCCCCC
>DASQOS010000099.1:0-4756 GCA_035644375.1 Rhizobacter sp. | reverse complement strand
GTCACAGCCGCTCCCGTGCCGGGCCCGCAGGAGCGTTATCCCATCGACAAGGTGCTGCAAGGCCAACCGACCTACAAACTCTCGCAGCAATACGAGGAGCCTACGGCGCAGTTTTTCAGTGGTACCTGGGAAGCGGGGCCGTGTGTGATAAACGTGTGTTATGCCTCGGGGGAGCATGAGTTCTGCGTGATCCTCGAAGGCGAGGTGCGTCTGGTGGGCAACGACGGCCACTGCATGACCGCGCGCAGCGGCGATGCGTTCGTTGTGCCCGGCGGCTGGCAAGGCACCTGGGAGTGCGTCGGTCGGGTGCGCAAGTATTACGCCTCGACGCTGCTCAAGACAGGCGCCTAGCCGTTGGCCCTCTGCGCCACAGCCAACGCCACAGCGACACAACCCACAGGTGCACAAGCGACGCCATGCGAATGGCCAGAATTCTGCAGTGAAGACATCAACATGAGCAACGAGAAAATCAACTGGCATGAGCGCGCCGCAGCGCTGCGCATCGACGGGCGCTGCGTGATCGACGGCCAGCGCCGAGCTGCCGGCAGTGGAGAGACCTTCGACTGCCGCTCGCCCATAGACGGCCGCCTGCTCGGCCAAGTGGCCCGCGGGCGCAGTGCCGACATCGACGCGGCCGTGGGCTCGGCCCGGGCCGCATTTGAGCGCGGCTCGTGGGCGCATCAGCCGCCCGCCGCGCGCAAGCGCGTGCTGCTGCGCTTTGCAGAAGAGATCCTGGCCGCGCGTGAGGAACTGGCGCTGCTGGAAACGCTGGACATGGGCAAGCCCATCCAGCATGCGCTGGAGGTGGACGTCGCCGCGACCGCCCGCTGCATCGCCTGGTACGCCGAGGCAGCCGACAAGCGCTATGACGAAATTGCACCCACCGCGCGCAGCGCCTTGGCGTTGATCACACGCGAAGCGATGGGCGTGATTGGGGCGATCGTGCCGTGGAACTACCCGATGATGATGGCGGCCTGGAAGCTCGGGCCGGCTTTGGCCGCCGGCAACTCCGTGGTGCTCAAGCCGAGCGAGAAATCCCCGCTGACGGCGCTGCGCCTGGCCGAACTGGCGGTACACGCAGGCTTGCCGCCCGGCGTGTTCAACGTGGTACCGGGCTTCGGCCATGAGGCCGGCGAGGCGCTGGCTCTCAGCATGGACGTGGACGCCATCGGATTCACCGGCTCGACCCGCGTCGGCCGCTGCATGCTGAACTACGCTGGCGCCTCGAACCTCAAGCGCGTCTACAACGAACTCGGCGGCAAATCGGCCTTCGTTGTCTTCTCCGACTTCGAGGACCTGCCGAGAGCAGCCAAGACCGTGGCCGGCGGCATGTTCTACAACCAGGGCGAGTCCTGCAACGCGCCGTCGCGCGTCCTCGTTCACGAAAGCGTGGCGGACGAGTTCGTGTGCATCTTGGCGGCCGAGACGGCCAACCACCAACCGGGAGACCCGCTTGACACCGGCACTGCGATGGGCGCACTGGTGGACGAGACGCAGCTGCGCTCGGTGCTTGGCTACATCGATGCGGGCCATGCCGAGGGCGGCCGCTGCGTGGCCGGCGGTCATCAGGCCCGCGCCGAAACAGGTGGCTACTACGTGCAGCCCACCGTGTTCGACGGTGTCACCCACCACATGAAGATCGCGCGCGAAGAGATCTTCGGTCCGGTGATCTCGGTGTTGCGCTTCAAGACCGAGGAGGAAGCCATTCGGTTGGCCAACGACTCCAACTACGGTCTGCAGGCCAGCGTCTGGAGCGACAACGTCAACCGCGCACACCGGGTTGCGCGCGCGCTGCGCGCCGGCACCGTCCACGTGAACCAGTACGACGAGGACGACATCACGGTGCCTTTTGGCGGCTTCAAGCAATCCGGCAACGGGCGCGACAAGTCATTGCATGCATTCGACAAATACACGGAACTGAAGACGACATGGATCCGTATCGACGATTGACCTGCAGTTCTCAGCGCCAGCTCAGGTCGCCCGCTTGCGCTGTGTCACCGCCGGCCATCGAGTGGACCAGCGGTGTAAAACACAACTGGTCCTTTTGCGAGCGGCCGACCTTCGCTAACCTGAGTCCATGCCGTCATCCGGCGGACAGATAACAGGAGTCGCACATGCGCATTGGTGTTCCCAAGGAAGTCAAGAACCACGAGTACCGCGTCGGACTCACCCCGGCCAGCGTTCGCGAACTGCGCGCTCGCGGACACGAGGTGACCGTGCAACAAGCGGCCGGCGAGGCCATCGGGCTCAGCGACGAACAATACCTTGCCGCCGGGGCCACGATCGTTGCCGACGCTGCGTCGGTGTTCGCCGGCGCGGACATGATCGTGAAGGTCAAGGAGCCTCAGCCCAAGGAGTGCGCGATGCTCCGCGAGGGCCAGATCCTTTACACCTACCTGCACCTGGCACCCGATCCGGAGCAGACCCGCGCGCTGGTGAAATCGGGCGCGGTGTGCATTGCCTACGAAACCATCACCGGACCGGGCGGCGGCTTGCCGCTGCTGGCGCCGATGAGCGAAGTTGCCGGGCGCATGTCGGTACAGGCCGGTGCTGCGCACTTGGAGAAGTCCAAGGGCGGCATGGGTGTGCTGCTGGGCGGCGTGCCCGGCGTGGCGCCCGCGCATGTCGTCGTGATCGGCGCCGGCGTGGTCGGCACCAATGCAGTCCAGATGGCCGTGGGACTGGGCGCGCAGGTGAGCGTGTTCGACACCAACGTGGACCGGCTGCGTCAACTCGACCTGGTGTTCGGCAGCCGCATCCAGACGCGCTATTCCAGCGCACAAAGCCTGGAGGAAGCCGTGCTCGACGCGGAGCTGGTGATCGGGGGCGTGCTGATCCCCGGCGCTGCTGCGCCCAAGCTGGTCAGTCGCGCGATGGTGTCGCGCATGAAGAAGGGTGCCGTGCTGGTCGACGTTGCCATCGACCAGGGCGGTTGCATCGAGAGTTCGGTGGCCACGACCCATGCCGAGCCCACCTTCGTCGTCGACGGTGTGGTGCACTATTGCGTGGCCAACATGCCTGGAGCGGTCGCGCGCACCTCCACCTTTGCCCTCAACAACGCCACCATCCGGCATGCGGTCGCGCTCGCCGACAAGGGTTGGAATCAGGCGCTGCGCGACGATCCGCACCTGAAGAACGGGCTCAACGTGGCACGTGGGCAGGTCTGCTATGAGGCAGTCGCGTGTGCGCTGGGTTACGACTACACGACGGCTGACAGCCTGATCGGCCAGCCCTAGTCGAAGGAAACGCCGGGCCGTTCCCAAGTTTGCTTTGCTCCCCTCGAGGGGGCGGACGCGCGCAGCGCGGCCTTGGGGCCCACATCTAGCGCGTGGCTTCGCGCAGCAGCGCGCCGATGCGCACCACCAGCGGAGCAATCGACTCGCGCGGGGTGGCCGCATACGAGAGCACCAGTCCGCTCATGCGCGCGTTGCCGAGGCAGTAGGCCGAGAGCGGAGGCGTGGTCACGCCCATGTCCTCGCAACGTGCGGCGAGGGCGCGGTCGTCGACGTGCGCACCGAAGCGCAAGGTCAGGTGAACGCCCGCCACGCCGCCGCTGATGCTGGCGCGGCCGGCCGCCATGGCATCGGCCAGTTCTTGCTGCAGCGCTTGTGCGAGCGCCTCGCGCCGGGCCGCGTACTCCAGCCGGGTACGCCGTATGTGCGTGGCGAAATGGCCTTCTCGAATGAAATGCGCCAGCACCTGCTGCAGCAGCAGATCGCCGTCACGGTAAAAGTCGGAGGATGCGTCGGCGAAGACCTGAGCCAGATGCGGCGGTGCCACGATGAACGCGATGCGTATGCCCCGGTACAGCGTTTTGCTGAAAGTGCCCAGGTAAACCACGTGATCCGTGGTGTCCAGACCCTGTAGCGACGGGAAGGGCTCGCCGTTGAAGCGGTACTCGCTGTCGTAGTCGTCCTCGATGAGCACCGTGCCGTGGGCGCGCGCGTACTCGATCCACTCCAGGCGGCGCTCCACGGACATCGGGTTGCCGAGCGGAAACTGGTTGGAAGGGGTGAGGTACACCAGCCGGGGCGCCGACAGCCCCTCGCTGCTCGGCGGCACGGGCAGGCCCCATTCGTCGACGTCACAGTGGGTCAGGTGCAGCCCGTGGTCGGCCGCGGTCTGAGCGGCAGCCCAGTAGCAGGGATTTTCCAGCAGGATGGTGTCGCCCGCATCGCACAGCAAACGGGCCACGAGCTCCAGCGACTCGGTCGTGCTGTCCGTGATGACGACTTGCTCCGGTTGACAGCGCACGCCGCGCGCCGTGCGGATGTGGTCGGCAATGGCGCGTTTCAATGCCATCAGGCCGCCGGCGTCACCCTCGCCAAGGTCGAGCGGGTCGAGCAGGCGCATCTGCTGTTGCTGGATGCGGTTCCACAGCGCATGCGGGAACAGGCTCGCGTCCATGAGTGCCCCGCGGAACGGCTGGGGGCGCCAGTAGCGGTGCATTGGATGGTGCAAGTAGGCTTTGCCGCGGGCGGAGAGCGACAGCGGCGTGTGTGCCGATGCGGGTTCCGACACGCCCTCAGCGTCTCGCCACGGACCGGTATCGACGCCTTCACGCGCGACACGGCAGATGTAGGTGCCTGATCCATGCCCTGCGACCAGCAATCCCTCCATCTGCAATTGCTCGTAGACGGAGACCACCGTGTTGCGCGCCAACCCCAGCTCGGTGGCCAGCATTCGCGACGAAGGAATCCTGAGGGCGGGCGACAGCGTGCCATTGAGAATGCCGTTGCGGATCAGCGCCGTGAGC